>CAVDRA010000132.1:0-5180 GCA_963611155.1 bacterium
GCGTTTTTAATCATTTTTTTAGACATTGATCTTTAAAGCCACATATACATTTTGTGCAGGCCTTTTAGATAGAAGTAAGTTCCAGAATACAAAAGTCCGGCGCCTAAAACCATGAAAAAATAGTTGTCTGAGCAAATTAAAAAGACATAGCCGGCATAAAGCTCAAAAATAAAAAGCCCGATCGAAATGAAATCCTTGTTCGCATGCTTTACGCTTCTAACATAAAAAGAAAAGGTCGCGAGGATTATCAAGATGAATCTTGCTCCGTTCAAAAGTTTCATAAAACTTTCGGTAACAAGCCCCGCTGATGAAATTCTTCCCGTATTGAGCGGAATTATCAACGCGAAAAGAAACGCCGACACAATCATAATCAGATAGTTTCTCTCGATGTCTTGCCGTTGCTCTGTCTCGCTGAAAATTGAGGCGCAGGCAAAGCTTAGCGGTGTCAAAAGTCTTCCGAACAGAACTATGTTGCCAAGAAAAATCAGAAGATTTGTGAAAGTTTGCCAGACGCCAAAGCAAATTGTGTAGAATCTTGCGGCTTCGCAAAGAATCCCCAAAAGAAACGCAGAAAAGAAAATTATCTCTGAGGACTGTGTGTTTTCAAAATATCTGAAAATAAAAAACAAGACGACAGGAACGTAAATTTCAAGAAGAAAAAATGAAATTAATGTCGGAATGAGATTTTGCTTTACAAAACAAAAATTCTTGAAAAAATTGGAAGCAAGAAATTTCGGAATCCGCAAATCCGGCGGCGGAATCAAATATCCGTTTATAAGCGTGAAAATTAGCGTGAGAACCGAAAACGCAATCGACGCAATCGAAATATACATGAAAAACTTTAAAATCCGATTACGAATCTTTAATGTCATGAAAAAATCTTAAACGCAACTCAAAAACTTGTAAAGTCTGCATTTTTGAAATCCGAAAATAAAAAAGATGTGAAATGTTTGCATTTCATTGGGAGGACTTATGAAAAAGCTTCTGTTGTCTGGAATTGTCTTTCTTGCCGCAGCTTTTCTGACTTTTGCTGGAGATGCGGCTGCCTTTGTTGATTTGGGACTTTCAAATGATGGAAAAACTTACGTCTTTGCTGAATATGGAAAAACTGACCGTAATTTTCAGGGATATGCGGAAATTTACACTGTAGATATTGCGAAAAATGATTTTATTGACGGCGGAGTTTTTAGGACTTCTCCGTCTGCTTCCACTACTTCAAAAAGCGGAAAAAAAGTTTACGAGGAGCTTTTTGCCAAGGCTTCATGGTATCTGAAAAGATATAATTTAAAGCCTGTTGATGCTGACAATCTTCTTTACGTGTGCGATGAAAGCAAGACAAGCGACAGCGAGATTGTGTTCAAGGATTTTGAAGGCTCAACAGCAGATAAAAGCATTTATTATCATATAAAAATTGAGAAAAACGTGGTTGGAAGCGGAGAAAATCTTAAATCATCATTTTTTATCAGTCTTGAAAAACAGGACGAAAACGGCCGTGTGATTTCAAGAAATATTGTAGGCTCGCCTGACATAAAAAGAAAGCTTGTGACAGACTACACAATCGATAGAATTTTTTCTGATAAATCTGGACGGAATCTTGTTTTTGTTGTTGAAAAAAAACTTGCGGATTCAAACGGAATTTCAATCAGATACATGGTGGAAACAATCCGCCTGTAAAAAATCGTCTGCAATAAAAAATCAAATTTTGCCTGAAATGCGCCTCCGCTGAATATGAACTTCAGTTTTGGAGGCTTTTTTTTTAATTTCTGATTATTCCTGAAAAAAACTTGCTTGTTTCTGATTTTTTTTTGAAATAAGTAAGCAAGAAAAAGAGGAAATTTTGTTTGCATAAAAATTTCTTTTTTTGTTTAGTCATTTTTGGCGATTTTGATTTTATCAGGAGAAACTTATGAAAGATTTAAAAAAAGGTTTCAGAAAAAAGCAAAAGGCTGTTTTTAGTTATTTTCTTACAGTATTCATGATTTGCGGATTCGTGATTTTTTCAGTCGGGCCTGTCTCGTGCAGAATAACAGAGGATGGAATTGAAATTCAGCCAGGAGACAAAACTTGTCCAGTCGTAGAGTCGTTCAATCTGACCGGAACCTCTTCGTTTTCAGTGAATTGTTCTGAGAGGATTTTTATTTCACGCGCGGCGGTAAATCAAGGATGTTCTGAAAAATTGGACGATGAACTTCCTGTTTTGTCGGTCAATTATGATGAAAGTGGAAAAAGCGCTGAAGTTGTGCTGGACGGAAAAACTCAAGTTGGCGAAAGTTATGTTTTTAGCGCGGTGATTACAGACACGAGCGGAAATTCGACTGAATTTGAGCAGGAATTTATCGGATTCAATGAAAATCCGGCTGTCTTGATATTTAGCGAAATCCGCACAAAAGCTGACTCAAAACGCCTGAAAAGCGATTTTATTGAATTTTATTGTTTGAAAACCGGGAACACGCATGGCTTGAAACTTTGCTCCGGAGCTAAAGGCGTTTCTTATGACTATGTTTTTCCCGCTATTGAAATCCAGGCTGGAGAATATATAACTCTTCACAACAGGACTTTTGATTCAGAAAACGCCGTGAACGAAACCGGCAGCGATCTTGCTTTGTCTAAAGCAGAAGAAAGTTGTGATACAGCGCGGGATTTATGGCGGGACGGAGAAGAAGCGAAAATCGGAACTTCAGCTGATGTGCTTGTCTTGAAGAATTATTCAACAGGGAAGGTGTGCGCCGGCTTTGCTTATTGCAAATCATCTTCTGAAAAATGGGGAAGCAATCTTCAGTCTGAATATGCGGAACTGCTGTTTTCACAAGGTGTCTGGACTTCCGGAAGCGATGTTTCTTTGGCTTTTCAAAGCGATTTTGCGACAACTTTATACCGGTCGATTTCAAGGAAAAATATTTCTGAGCTTGCTGAAGAATATGCGTCTGGAAAAATCAGCAAAATTTCAGCTTGCGCCGATGATTGGAAACTGACAGAAAAATCAGGAAGCGGAAAATCCATTGTGTCAGGCGCTACCCCGGGATTTGAAAACAGCACAAACTATTATTCAGAATAATTTTATTCGGCTGCTTGCTAGTAAATAAAAGCGAAAACCGCTAAAATAGCGCTTATGTCAGAATTATTAGCGCCAGCAGGCAGTATAGAGGCTCTTGATGCCGCAATCGGTGAAGGTGCCGATGCGGTTTATCTTGGACTAAAAAGTTTTAACGCACGGTTAAGAACAACAAATTTCGCATGGAATCAGTTTGAAGCCACAGTGGATGCGCTTCACAGGCAGAATAAAAAAATTTATGTTACTGTAAACACAGTAAGCGAGGAACGGGAAACAGAACGTCTTTACCGCTTCCTTTCATATTTGAATAAAATCGGTCCGGACGGGCTTATTGTTCAGGACATGGGCGTTATTAGAATGTGCCGTGAATTTTTTCCTGATTTGGAACTTCACGGTTCAACTCAAATGAACGTTGAAAGCGCGGCTGGCGTGAATCTTTTAAGCAAGGCTGGCTTGAAACGTGTTGTTGTTGCGCGTGAGCTTGGCCTTGAAGAAATCAAATATATAAAATCCCATACAAACGCAGAAATTGAGATGTTTGTTCATGGTGCGCTTTGTGTTTCGGAAAGCGGACTCTGCCTTTTTTCAAGTTTTCTAGGCGGAAAATCGGCAAACCGCGGAATGTGCACTCAGGCTTGCCGGCGTTATTATACTGTCGACGGAGAAAACGGCGAGAAATCAGGCTATTATTTTTCACCGTGTGATTTGCAGCTTATAGAGCAAATTCCTGATTTAATGCAGATAGGTGTTGAGAGCTTTAAAATCGAAGGAAGAATGAAAAGCGCTGAATACGTTGGCGCTGTTGTTGCGGCCTACCGTTATCTGATGGATAATTGGGAAAAAGATAGAAAAGGCGCGCTTGCGACTGCAAAGCGTCTTCTTTCAACTGACTTTGCGCGCGCAAAAACTTCATATTGGTACAATTTCAAGACGAATGAAGAAGGTGTTGAAAAAGCAGGTTCTCTTATATTGAATCCTGAACAGGCCGGCGGAACAGGAATTTATCTTGGACAAATTGACAAGATTGAGCCGGCAAGCGACGAGGCAAAAAATAAGGCCCGCGAGGCGGCAGGTCCTAATGCAGACCCGAAAGATTATCAGATTATGATGGTTCATTTAAGCGGTGGAAGCTACGACCCTGATATTGGAGATTCAATTCGTTTGCATAGGCAGGATGATACTGGCCGCGTAAGCCATAAAGTCAGGACTGTCGCTGATGTTAAAGGTGTCAGAATGATTGATGTGCCTGTCGGTTTTAAGCGCGGAGATTCTGTTTATCTTCTTCAGACAAAATCGATGTCGAAACGCTATCCAAGGGTTCTTCCATCTGATATAAGCAAATATAGGCGACAGCCTGGAAATGAGCCTCTTCCAGTTCTTGATCTTACTCCGATTGCAAAAAATGAGCTTGATTATTTTCCGGAAGGTGTTTACATTCAGGTTTCAACTATTTCTGATATATACCAGCTCCTTGCAAAAAGTCCTGTCCGCGTAATTTTGGAGTTCAATTTTGAGACTCGGAATGATTTGCTTGTAAGAAAGTCAAAAATTCCAATTTCAAAAAAGCAGGTTATTATTTCTCTTGATCCTTATCTTGCTTCTTCAAAGGAGGAGCAGCTTGCTAGTGATCTGGAAGAGCTTATTGCTGACGGATACGGCACTTTCATTGTGAATAATATGGCTCACATAAATGTTTTGAAAGGCAAAAAGGTGAACATGATTGCGGGTCCGTATCTGTATACTTTTAACCGCTGGGCAGCATCTTGGTTTGAGAATCAGAATATCGGCGCTTTTATATCTCCGCTTGAAAATTCCTTCGACAATCTAAAGGAAACGTGGGAACAAAATGTCCGCGGACGGGTTATGGTTACTGTCTTTGCGTATCCGGCCTTGTTCAGAATGAGATTCCGCCTTCCTGAAAATTACGATTTCCTTTATTTTATGGACAAGGAAGAAAAGGTCTTTAAAGTCAATTCAAATATTGACGGAACCGTTGTGATGCCTGAAGCGCCTTTTTCTATAGCTGACAAAATCGACAAAATAAAAAGCGCAGGTTTCAAAAGAATTTTGATCGATTTTTCAAGAACGAAAGTTTCGCGGCAAGAGCTGAAAATGGTTACATCCGCAA
>CAVDRA010000133.1:0-5163 GCA_963611155.1 bacterium
TACAACTCCTGGCGGAAGCGACCGTTATGTTTTCGGGGCCTGCTTTGCGGAATTTTTAGTTGAAAAATACGGAATGGAAAAATACGCAAGATTTTGGCAAAATGCCGGAAACAATGCTTTTTTCTCCTTTTCAGCTGGTGTTTTTGAAAAAACTTACGGAACAAAAATCGGCGACGAATGGGGAAAATTCACGGATTCTATAAAAATTCCTGATTCTCCGGATTTACATGAAAATTTTCAGTATGTTCTTAGCAAAAAAAATGCAGAAATTCAGGCTTTTGATGTTTTTGTTGATGCAAAATCCAAAAAAAACAGGATTGCGTTCTATGATTCTGTCTCGCATGCGGTTTTTCTTTTGGAAATGGACGATGAACATTCTCTTAGAAACCGGCCGAAAAAATTGTTTTCTGCGCTTGGAATAACGGAGCTTTATTTTTCTGACGACGGAAAAAATCTTCTTGTAAAACGCTTGACGGCGAAAAAAAATGTAAAAATTCAAAAAGCCGTTTTTAATTTAAAATCAAAAAAATATAAAATTCTGCGAAATTCTGATGACGAGACTTTTTCTGCTTTAAGAAAAAACTGCGTGTCGGTTCAAAAAAACGGTTTGAGCTGGTCTATATCTTTGAAAATGCCCGGCTCAGATGAAAAAAAATATTCTCCCGGCGAAAAAATAATTTTGTCCAATCCTCATTTTGGAAAATTTGAGGCTGAAAACATTTTTGTGAGTTTTTCTTGGGCTTATTTTGGAGAGAAAAATTCTGATTTTTTTGGCGGTCAGCTTTCAAAATGCGGAATCTTAAAAATCGACTTGAAAAGCGGGCAAGGCATTTTTTATCTTCAAAAAAATGAAATTTTTGCTGGAAAAACGGTTCACGGCGTGAATTATTCGGCTCTTTTAGATGTTTCCGGCAAAAACACGAAATTTGCGGCAGTTCTTGAAGATTACGACTCGTCGCCGCTTTACGAAATTGAACTTTCTCCTCTTGAAAATGAAAATTTATGGAAAAAAATCGGCGCGCTTCAATCAGAAAAATCTTCTGAAATCTTCCAAGACGAAAAATTCAGTTCTGATGAGAATTTTGATTCAAAAAGCAAGATTGTTTCAGATTGTGAAAATTTTAAAATCGAAAAATATTCTTCGTTTCCGTATCTTCTAAAAGGGACAAAACTCCCGCTTGGAATTGTGCCGGTAAAAAACGGCAATTTTGAAACAGATTCCACAGGATTTTTAGGCGCCACTTACATAACTTCAAAACCTTATCTTGCTGATTTGCTGTTCATTTCAGCCGGATACGATCCGATTTTTAGAAACGGCGGC
Organism: bacterium; assembly: GCA_963611155.1. Taxonomy (GTDB): domain Bacteria; phylum Spirochaetota; class Spirochaetia; order Treponematales; family Treponemataceae; genus Treponema_D. The sequence goes on from CAVDRA010000133.1 coordinate 1,322, forward strand.
GCTTCTCTCTTATTTTCTGATTTTGACAGTTCAAAGAAATTCTCCGCTGAGTCATCACTTGTTTTTGACAAGAACGTTTTTAAGCAGATGAACGGAAAAATTGAATTTTCAAAAGTATTTTATCGTGGAGTGAGTTCTTCGTATTCTGGCGGAATTTCTGCGGATCTTCTTTACGGACGCGAAAACGAAACTGACGCTAAAATTGTGTTTTCGGCAGATGAAAAAAGCGAAACAGTTAAAGGTTCTTGCTGGAAAAACGGATTTTTTGGCCAGTCAAAACTATATCTTGAATTTTCAAATCTCAGGCAGGCGGGAAAAAATGTTCATTGCATTTCTGGAATCTCGTTTGCGCCTTTTATTTCTGTTGAAAAGAAAAACTATAGGCTTGAATTCCAGAAAAGCGGGGAAAGCGCGGTTTTCAAGTCAGATTTTGAATCTGAAGAAAAATATTTAAATGCCGGCGCTGTTTCTGTTTTCAGGATTCCTTTTGCTGTTCCGCTTTCTTTTCAGGCATCATTTTTTCCTTCTTCATCTTATTTTCTTTATGGCATAGCAAAAGCGAATCTTTTTACGCTTGAAATTCAAAAAGGCCTTCCTTTTCTTTCGCTTTATGCGGCCCGTTTCGATTTGACTCTCTCTTATTCCGGAAAATTTTCGTACAGTCATGGAGATTTTTGGGATATAACAAAAAGTTATGAGATTGCTTCTAACCTAAAAAAAGATGATTATTCTGACTGTGTTGCGCTCGGGGCGATTTTTACTTTAAGCCCGAACACTGGCTATATGGCAGACTCTTCTGTTCAGTTTCAGCTTGGAGCTAAGTTTTCGTTCCGGCCGAACCCGAAAAACGGCGAAAACCGCACGCAGTTTGCTTTTACAGGCAGCTTTGGACTTTAAACCTTGTTAATAAATTTAATAAATTATGCTAAAATACCGATTATTAATTAAAAAGATTTTTTAGGGGATAAAAATGGGTAAAAATGGCGGAATCGGGAAGACAATTTTTCTTTTATTTTTGATTTTTATTCTTGTGATTGGCGGTCTTCTTTGGTTTGACTATCTCGGCGTTATCAATGCGAAAAAAGTCTTCTCGCCTGTTTACAGGCTTTTCGGGCTTGCTCCCCAAACATCTACAACTGCGACAACTTCAAAGCCTCTTTCGGCAGATTTAGATGATGACCGTCTTGCAAAACGTATTGAAGCTCTTGAAATAAGAAAGCAGGAACTTGACAAGCGCGAAGCTGATGTCGCGAAATCAGAAAGCGAGAACGAGGCGATTGCAAAAGAGCTTGAAGAAAGAAAAAAATCTCAGGATGAACGCGAAAAAACATTTAATAATCAGCTGAAAAAGTACGATGATAGAAATAAGAACATAGAAACTATCGTGACGTACTTAAACAGTATGCCGCCAAAAACTGCTGTCGCAGAGCTTGAGGCAATGGACGATCAGGATGTGATTGATATTCTCCGCAAGGCAGACACTCTTGCTTCAGCGGCGAAAACCGCATCTATGTCTTCCGTTTGGCTCATGAACATGAACGCAGAGCGTGCTGCTACAATTCAGCGTAAAATGGCAAATAAGCCTGTCAGCATTTCTAGCGCTGACAATTAACTCAAAGGTTATTTTTCGCAAAGGCGGCGCGGGTTTCGATTTAAAAATTGGAGGTCGTGCCTATGAATCCTTTGCAGATGAGTCAAATTTTGCCACAGAGCGTGCAAAGCGTAAATTCCGCATCTGAACAAAAAAATTCCGGTGTTTCATTTGCGGACGCCCTAAAAGCGGCTCAAAGCGAGCTTGACAGCCAGAAAAGCCAAAGACAAGCAGAAAATTCAAAATCATCAGAAGTTTCGAGTCGGGCAGAGTCTGAGTCTAAAGAATCTGAATTTAAAAATTCTGAATCGGTAAGCGCTGATTCTAAATCAGAAGTTGCGGAATCTTGTGATTACGGAAAAAAAACATCGGAAACAAAATCAGATGAAAAATTTTCTGGTAAAAAAGAAAAGAAAACCGCGAAAGCTGATGGCGAAAATAAAAGCGAAAAATCTCAAAAATCAAGTGAAGGCAAAATCGCTTTAGACGAGAAAAATTCCGGAGATAATGTTCCGCTTGAAAACTCTGCTTTGGAAAATCTTTTGTCTCAAAATAACGAAATTCCATTGAAAAATTCAAAAAATTCTGAAGCTGCTTTTGAAGCCGGCGAAATTTCTGACAACAAAAATAGCCAGAAAATAAGCGACGCTGAGATTTCTTGGCTTTCAAAATCTGGAAAAACTGCTTCTGTGGATGAGGGGCTTTCGAATTTTACAGCTGGAAATGATGATGATTTTGCCGCTTTGATTGATGCGGCTCTTGATTTTATTCCGGGAAGCGAGAGCGAGGCTGAAAAACTTGCTTCTGCGCAGAATTTTTCAATTTCAGATCCAGAAGCGTTTTTGAAAAAAGTCCATGAGCTTGCTGACGCTGAAATAGACGCGAAAAAGATTCTTTCCGGTGAAAAGTCAAAATCTCAAAAATCCAAGAAATCAGAAGTGAAATTTGATGTGCATGACTTGCGGAAGCAAACAGAAACGGCAAAATCGGCTCAAAAAATTGCATTGAAAAAAGATGGCGGAATTGCTGAAAACGTTTCTCCGGCTGGACAAAAAAATGATGCGTCGATTCAGCTTATAATGGAAATGGCCGGAAGCGCCGAAGCGAACATGACTTCTTCGTCAAATCAGGCAGCGGGCGCGCACGGCTCTGTTTTTCAGGGAATGCTTTCTAACGCTGTTCAGGAAAACGCTTCTGACATTGTAAAAGCCGGAAACATAATCTTAAAAGACAACAAACAAGGATCGATAAATTTGATTTTAAAGCCGGAAGCGCTTGGAAACGTAAAAATTAGCCTGAGTCTTAATGACAAAGTGATTTCGGGGCAAATCAACGTTCAGACACGGGAGGCGCTTGAAGCATTCAGGGAAAGCATTGAGTCATTGAAGCAGGCGTTTACAGAAAGCGGTTTTGAGACAGGATCTTTTGATTTGAATTTCTCTAGCGGACAGAATTTTGCGCAAAGCGGCGGAAACGGCGAAAATCAGGCGGCTTCATATTTTGCGGAAAAAGCCTATGGAGATTTTGTTTCCCTTGGAGACGTAAAGGGCACTTCTGAAAGCTCGTTCAGCACTCAAGGCTCAAAAGAATATTCGGTGAATATCGTAGCGTAAAAAAACATAAAGTCAAGAAAGCAGTTGCCGATATTAAAAGTATCTGAATCAATTTTTGGTATCTAAAAAACGCTTTCTGCGGTTTTTGAGCCTTACTTGGATTGGGGTGGAATTATGGAAATCAACACATCAATGAGCGCAAGCGACAAGTCAAAAGTAGACAATGCTGTAAATATGTTCAACAAGTCGATTACTGTGAACGGGCGTCAGCCTAGCCAGGAGCTTGGAAAAGACGACTTTTTGAAAATTCTGATGGCGCAGATGACAAATCAGGATCCGACAAGCCCGATGGACAATACTCAGTTTATCGCGCAGATGGCGCAGTTCTCTTCATTGGAGCAGATGACTAACATGAGCACGAATTTTGAAAAGCTTGCTTCGATGGTCAACGCTTCTGAGGCTCAGAGCCTGCTTGGACGTACAGTTGAGATCGATTTAGGCGATACGACTGCAAGAGGTGTTGTTGAAGGCGCAACAAGAAATTCCAATCCGCAGATTCAGGTGAACGGAATGTTCTATGATATGAACAAGGTAAAGTCCGTTTACAATTTTTAGCAAAGCGAAGCGTTAGGGGGTGTAGGGGCGCGGAGATGTCTATGTCTCGCTTTCGGATTTCAAGAGCGCGGAACGCTTTTATC
>CAVDRA010000134.1:0-5140 GCA_963611155.1 bacterium
TTTCTGAATAGGGTAGTCTGAAGGACATTTTCCAAGGACGATGAGGGTTTCAAGATTGACTTCAACAGACTGACCTGAAGCCGGAGATTCGATGAGTTTACCCGTTGCCTTGAGCGAAGCGCCTGTCGAAAGGTCTTTGAGTGCGTTTTCAATATTTTCTGAATTCTGAGGATTTGCCGGATTTGAGCGGTCAAAAGTAAGCTGGATCGAAGCAAAGCATGAACCGTCGTTTACCTGAATAAAAACGAGATTTTTTGAATCGCGGATTGTGCGTACCCATCCGCAAACCGTAACAGTGCGTCCGTCTGGAGCGGATGTTAAAATATCCTTTATAAGTTCTGTTTTCATAATTTGGTCATTCTAATGAATTTAAAACGTTGTTTCAATTATTGAAAATTGGAACTTAAAATTGTCTGCCAAAATAGCGGAAATTTTGAAAAACGCGGAAATGAATTCGGAGCTAAAAAGGCTGAATTTTATAAAAATTAAAATCTCCCGAATTGAATCAAAAAACTAAATTTTTTGAATCAAAAAACTAAATTTTTTGAATCAAAAAACTAAATTTTCCCCCATTTTTCGTTTTTGACTTCCCATTTTGACGAGAAATTCCATGTCTCAATTTCTATTTCGCAAAGCCGGAAAGGGCTTATTTTTTTGATTTTTGAAAGTAGATTTTCGTAAAGCAGGCAAGTTTTTTCTTTTGTTCCGCAGAATTTTTCCTTTTTGTGGCCGTCAAAATCATCTAAAATTTGGATCAGCGCAATTTTTGCTTTTTCTTCGTTTATTTTTAGATCCAAAAAAATTGTCTTGCCTTTTTTAGGTTCGTTTTGAATAAAATCCTGCCGTGAAAATTCTTCAAGTTCAATTTTTTTTATTTTTGAGATTTCTTTGGGACTTTCAAAGCTTTCAAGAAAATCGCTTTGAATCATAACTGGAAAGAACGGCACGCAATGAATTTCATTTTTCAGCAGAAGATTGCAGAGGTTTTCTTGAAAATTTCTGATTAGCAGAAGCTGGTTTTGATGCGGAAAAATCACGAATTTTTTCATAATTTTTCCTACAATAGCAAAAAAAGCATGATTATGATAGATTTTTTTGCATGGAAAAGTCAAAAATGAAATTTGAAGTGTTGTTTCAGAAAAAAAAATCTCGTAAAAATAATTTTTTCAGTTTTTTTTCAGTTTTTTTGATTTTTCAGACGGCTTTTTTGTTTGCTTCCTGCTCAAAAAAATCGGATTTTGTGTTCAATATTCCTGACTTTTACGCTTTTGAGCTTTCTCAAACTTCAAAAAATACAAACGGCGGAAAAATCCGCTGCTATAAATTTTCAAAAGAGCAGAATATCGCTTTTTCAAAATTTTTTGACAAGAGCAAGGATGCGGCTCTTTTTGTTCAGCTGCGCGGCGTAAAAGCTGACGAGAATGAATTTTTTGACTTGGGATTTATTTACGATGCCGATTTAGACGTTAAAAATCTTTCAAAGAGGCCTGTGGTTTCGAGCAGATTTTATAGAAAAAACGGCGAAAACGGGAAGCCGGAATTTTCAAGTTTCGCGCTTGCTTTTTGCGTAAACAAAGGTCAGCGTCTTCCTTCCGGTTTTTTTATCAAGTCGGCCTCTTCTTTTAAGATCGAGTCTGCCGGAATTATTCGCGCATGCATCGGCCATGATTTTTCATCAGAGAGACCGGTTTTTGCTTTCGGGCCGAACGGCGGGCGAAATAACGGTTCTGATGACTTTTCCGGAGGCTCGCTTGTTTTTAGCTCTGTGAACACGAACGAGAGCATTATGCCTTTTTTTAAAATAATGTTCAGCGTAACTTCCAAAGTTACTAATTCCGAAGTTACTAATTCAGAATCTTACGATTCAAAATCTGACGGTCTTTCGTCTTTAAAAATCGATAGATTTAAAATCGCTTTCGGCGGTGAAACTTTGTCTTTCATAGACGGCGGGGGCGAGATTAAGGTTCCTGCTTCTTCGCTGAAAGCTCCGTTTTCGATCGCGACTTTTCCTGATGGCGATTGTCCAAAAGTCTTGATGATGATTGCCGGCGACAAAGAGCTTTTAAATTTTTCATCCGCATCGAGAAATCCTCTTTCTCCAATCAAAGTTGACCCGGGGCTCATTATGAACTGGCCGCGCAACAGCTGGCGCGGAAACGACTATGAGCTTTTTGAGTGGGACCGTTTCCCGGGAATCTTGATTATGGACATTTCAACTTACGCTGTTCAGGATGATTTTTTTCGTAGAATTGCATTTTTTGTCGAAAAAGCCGGCTACAAGGGGAAACTTCTTTCAGACGATTTCCTGAAAGACAAACACGGCTACAATGCCCATGATTACAGGGCCGAAAGTCTTGCGGAATTTTTTGAGAAAGTCCGCACTGAAAATTTCCCGATAAACAGCCGTGAAAAACTTTTGCGTGAAATTCTGATAAAAAACGGTGTTCTGATTAAAAACGCGGACGGAAAAATTTCTGCGGGAAGGGGAGCTGTCATTTCAATTTCCCAGGAATCTCCTGCATATTTGAGAACTACTTTTATTGCGCATGAAGGCTGGCACGGAATTTATTTTGTTGACGAGGAATTCAGAAATGCTGTTGCCGCGGTTTACTATACTTTGGAAAGCCAGGATCCGGAAACTTTGGCCTATCTAAAAAGATATTTTCAGGTGACTCCTACTTTGAATTACGACGTAAACGACAATTATCTTATGCAGAACGAATTTATGGCGTATATGCTCCAGCGGCCTCTTTCTGCGACTGAAAAATATTTTGTTGATATGGCAAGCCGCTCTCATTCTCAAAAATGGGCGAAAAAAGAAGCTGATTATGTGATTGAAACTAAGGCCGCGGGGTTTGTGAGCGCTGCGACTCTCCTGGACCAATATGTGAGCGGCCGCTGGAATCTGAATGCCGGACGGGTATGGCTCATAACGAGATAAAAATAAAAAGGGGAAAGCCTTCCCCTCGCTACAGCCGCTTTGCGTCTTTCGCTACCCCTTCTGCGGGGGCAAAATTCCGCTTGCTTTTCTGCCCCCGCAACGCCCCCGAAAACGCTCCTTTCAGTGCTCAACGACATTCGCCGGGCAAATTTCCTTTAACGTTCCTTCAATATTTTCCAAAAACTTTCCTTTAACGTCATCTTCGGCATTTTCTTTTCAAATCCATTTTTTCAGTTTTCTTGCGGTTCCCCGCTTTCTTCTTCCCAGTTTCTTTTTTCGCCAAGCTCCACGTTGAACATTTTTTCCGCTCCGACAGATGTTAAAGGCCCGTGCCCCGGGAAAATCAGGCTTGAATCCGGCATTGAAAAAATTTTCGTGCGGATTCCGTTTGAAAGCCTTCTGTAGTTGTAGCTGCACGAGCTTTCGCCCATAAGGGCCGCAGAAATAACATCTCCTGTGAAAACCTCGTTTCCGATTTTATAAACTAAAGAGTCGCTTGAATGTCCCGGGACTGAAAAATAAAGAATCTCAAGCCCGCAGACTTCAATTTTTCCGTCGCCGCTGAGCACGTTTTTTTCGCCGCTTATTTCCGCGTCGGCCGCATAAACATCAAAATCATAAATTTTTTTCAGCGTTGAAAGTCCTTCTGTATGATGCTCGTGCTTATGCGTCACGAAAACTGCTTTCAGCTTGTACTGGCCGTGCTCAATCTGGTCAATCAGCATTGTTGTTATCTTGTTCGGGTCAATAATCAGCGCTTCTAGTGTGTTTTCATTCACAACCAGATAACTGTTGCTGAATGTTTCTATATTGAAATGCAGATAGATTTTCATTTTTCCTCCAATAAAAAGCCTAAAAAGCCAATGAGAAAATATCAATTTCCGATTTTCTTTTTAACGCAATTTCGTAGCATCGTGAGAAATTGCAGCTGATAAGGAAGTTTGCGGCGCAAACTTATAAATAAAAATTTTGACGCTTTCTTAGGCAAAGTTTTTATTACACCTCTTTATTTTCCTTTGTTTTTCTTTTGAAAACCGCGGGATGAAAATTTTTGTTTTTAACCGTTGAATCACAGTCTCGTGATTTTGGTCTCCGGACCTTTTATTTCGCCCCTAGGAACGTTAAGCTCCTCAAGACCCGTAAAAAGCGCGCTTCCTCTCTCGTCGAAAACCGCGGCGTTGGTGTTTGCCTGCCTGAACGATACATTTTTCAAGATGATTTTAAAGAACATCGTTCCTTTTATGTTGCAGTTTCTGAACGATGTGTCGATTAGAATTCCGTTCATAAAGCGGGAATTGTTCAGGTCGGAGTCATCAAACGATGACTGGTAGGACTCGATTCCGCAGAAATTGTCCTGAATCATGTCGCTTCCGGTAAAAAGAACATGGCTTAGCTTTGCACCCGCGAAACTTGAAAACTGCATATTGCTTTCAAGAAGATTGCAGTCGCTGAAAGTTGAGAATTCAAAAGTCGAGATTCTGCTTCTAAGGCCTGTTGTCTTGAGCCCTTTGAATCGGCAGTGCGAAAAATTGCAGCCGTAAAAACTTTTGTTCGTAAAATTCACGTTTTCAAAGGTTATTCCGCTCGCGTTCAGGCCGATTATTTTTTTGTGAGATGAAATATATTCGTATACCGCTTTTTCTGAATTCTCCTTGGACGGAACGTGCTCAAAACAAAAATTTCCGTTTTCCAAAATATTTCCGTTTTGGTCGAACTCTGAAATCGCAAGTTTTGTGCAGCCTGGAACAGCGCATTTTTTGTAGTTGAACATAGCTCATTTTCTATTTAAATCGCCTTAATTGCAAGAAAGACATAAAATGATTAAAATTATCCCCGTTTTATGCAGATAGACAAAGTTGATTTCGCCTTTCTTGACAGCGGAACTGGCGGAATTCCATATATGATTTCTCTTCACGAAAAAATGCCGGACGCAAGGTGCGTTTATCTTGGAGACACTGCGAATTTTCCTTACGGAGAAAAGTCTCCAGAGCAAGTTACAGACTGCGCTTCAAAAACAATAGAGAAAATTCTTTCGCTTTGGTTTCCTAAAGTCATTGTTATTGCCTGCAACACAATTTCGGTTACCGCTCTTGAAGAGCTTAGAAAGCTTTTTCCTGAGATTTCGATAATCGGAACTGTTCCTGCGGTAAAGCTCGGGGCAAAAGTTTCAAAAAACAAGCGGATCGGGCTTCTTGCGAC
>CAVDRA010000135.1:0-5127 GCA_963611155.1 bacterium
GCAATGTATATTCAAGGACTTCTGGAAGCTATAGGCAAAGCCGACAAAAAAAAGTGAGCAAGTCCATTGGAAAGTGTTTATGATTTAGCCTTGTAAATCTGTATTTTTTAATATTTTGTTTAGCAGATACAAAAAGTGAGTGCAAAATGAAAAATCAGGAAAGTGTAGTTTACAAAACACTGAGAGAAAAAATCTTAACACTTGAACTAAAACCAGGACAGGAACTCAACGTTAATCAAGTCGCCGAAGAAATGAATGTTTCCCGCTCTCCAATCCGGGACGCACTCTTGCGTCTGTCAATTGATAATCTTGTTGATATTTATCCGCAGAAAGGAACCCGAGTTTCTTTTTTGGATAAAGAGATAATTGAGCAGGAACGTTTTTTTAGAATAACCACAGAACTTGGGGTTTTACATCTTTTTATGAAACAGCTAGATGAAATTCATCGAAAAATCTATACGGCAAAACTTAAAGCAATTCTTCTTGAACAGCATGCAAGTTTTTTGTCTGGAGATAAAAAGTTATTCATGGAAGAAGATGACGAGCTCCACAAGTTTTTTTATTCTGAAACAAACAATAACTGGCTGTGGAACGTTGTTACTTCTCATACAGGAAACGATTACCGGGTAAGAATCTTGAGTTACGATGCAGAACGGATTTCTATGCTGGTAGAAAAAGAGCATACCGCCCTTGTTAACGCAATTGAAGAAGGAAATTCAGAAGCAGCTTTTAAGATTGATGAAAAGCATATGAGAAATCTGGAAGACCTTCTGCCAAAAATGATTGGCGCTTATCCTGAATACTTTATAGACAAAAAAATCTAGCGGACTTCTAAAATCTACAAAACACGCTTGTTGATTGTCATGCAGGTTTGACAGTTCAATCGAGGCTGTATTTTTAGTTTAGCGGAAGTCTTTTTGTAAACCTTTTTTATGGGGGAATAGTATGAAACTCAACTTAGCAGAATTAAAAGACAGTTCAACATGGAGCGGATATAAACTTCCAGAATTTGACTGCAGCAAAATTGCAGAAAATACAAAAAAAACACCGGAATGGATTCATTTTGGAGCAGGAAATATTTTCAGAATTTTTCCTGCAGGCCTGGCACAAAGACTTTTAAACAAGGGCTTAATGTCAAGCGGAATTATAGCAGGCGAGTGCCACGACCCGGAACTTGTAGAAAAACTTTTTAAGCCTCACGACAATTTAACTCTTGGAGTTACACTAAAAGCTGACGGAACAATCGAAAAAGAAGTTATAGCTTCTGTTGTAAAGGCTGTCTGTGTTTCGCCAGAATTTAGCGAAGACTGGAGCACTCTTGAAAGCGCATTCAAAAATCCAAGCCTTAAAATGCTCTCGTTTACAATCACGGAAAAAGGATATGCCTTGACTTTGCCTGACGGAAGTTTACTTGGAAAATACAAAGAAGACTTTAAAAATCCTCCTCAAAAAGCTCAGATGTTTTTATCCCGTCTTACGCGATTGCTGCTTGAACGCTTTCATGCCGGAAAACTCCCATTAGCAATTGTTTCTATGGACAACTGCTCTCATAACGGCGAAAAACTTTCTTCTGCAATTTTTACGATTGCAGAAAACTGGCAGAAGAACGATTTTGTTCCAAAAGAATTTGTTGATTACTTAAAAGATGAATCTAAAATTTCGTTCCCGTGGACAATGATTGACAAAATTACTCCGCGGCCAGATCCGAAAGTTGCGCAAATGTTAAAAGACAACGGTTTTGAAGAAACGCAACTGATTGTAACTTCAAGAAACACCTATTGCGCAACCTTTGTAAATGCAGAAGAGCCTCAATATCTTGTAATTGAAGACAAATTCCCGAATGGACGTCCTCCGTTAGAAAAGGCTGGAGTTTACTTTACAGACAGACAGACCGTAAACAAGGTTGAAAAAATGAAGGTCTGCACCTGCCTTAATCCTCTGCACACGGCCCTTGCACTTTCCGGCTGCCTGCTGGGATTCAATCTTATTTGCGACGAAATGAAAGATTCTGACCTTAAAAAAATGGTTGAAATCTTAGGATACAAAGAAGGCCTGCCTGTTGTAGTTGACCCGAAAATCATAAATCCTAAAGATTTTATTGATGAAGTAATAAAAAAGCGGCTTCCAAATCCTTTTATGCCTGACACTCCGCAGAGAATTGCAACCGACACTTCTCAAAAACTTTCTGTGCGGTTTGGCGAAACCGTAAAAGCTTACATGGCAAATTCTGCTCTTGATGCAGGCAAACTAAAAATTGTTCCGCTTGTATTTGCCTTGTGGCTTCGATACCTTATGTCTTTTGACGATAACGGAGAGGCTTTTGAGCTTTCGCCAGATCCATTGATTTCAGAATTAAAAACTGCGCTCAGCGGAATCTGTCTCGGAGAAAAAGACGAGGCAAAAATTGAAAAAACAATAAAACCGCTTTTGAGCAATGAAAAAATCTTCGGCTTTAATGTAAGCAGTTCGCCTTTGTACCAGACTGTAAAATCATGTTTTACAAAGATGGTCAGCGGAAAAGGAGAAGTAAGAAAGACAATTCACAAGGCGGTGATTTTGTAGGCAAATAAAAAAGCTGGCATAATTCCAGATTTCGCCGAAAAATTATGCCAGCTTTTCTTTATTGAATCTTTATTATTGCGCTTTTATAAAATCTCCAGCATTGCTTTCTGTAAAAAAAACACACAAATGCCAAATAAAAACAGCGACAATAAACTAAAAATCAACTTCTGTTACAGCCCAAAAAAATCCGTAACCTTTTTATGATATTTCTCCTCGTCCACAAGATAAGCGATTGCGTGTGGACAGTCAGGAACAATATAAAGGCTCTTTTTCGAGCGGCACATCTGAAAATTCGCGATAGTCATTTCAATCGGAACAAAATCATCTGCGGCTCCATGAATAAAAATCACAGGAATTTTATTATGCTTCAAAGCTGTCAATGTTGAAAATTCCCTCTCGTCAAAATCCGCAATATGCTTTGTCATAAATTCTCCGATCGCCATAATCAAGTGCGACAACGGCAGTTTTTTATCTTTTTTCAAAACCTTCCAGATAATTTCCTCAGGCGAAGTAAAACCGCAGTCAGCAACAACTCCAGCTACATTTTTAGGCAAGTCAAATCCAAGAGACATCAAAACTGTTGCAGAGCCCATTGAAATTCCTTCAAGATAAACAGGCTCCTCGCTTCCATACAGCTTGTTTGCCTCTAAAATCCAATCGCGAAGGTCATACCGCTCCTTCACACCAAATGTGATATATTTTCCCTCGCTTTTCCCATGCGCACGCTGATAAGGCAGAATCACGTTGTAGCCAAGCTCAAAGTAAAAACGCGCCAGCCCCGCAAACTCACGAAGCGGATCGGAATGATAGCCGTGCATCAGCACAAAAGTTCCTTTCGCATTCCCGGCATCAAGCTTATACGCAGCAAGATTCAGACCGTCAAAAGATTTCATGCTGATTTCTGAATATTTCTGCTCTAAAAACCAGTTTTTATCTGCCGTATGAGCCTCGACGTATTTTTCTTTCTTAAAATGATCCAAGTCCTCAGACATTTTTCCGCGCTCAAACGAAGGCTTGAACACAAAAAAATAAACAGAACCAAAAACCAAAGCCGTTATGACAGCCGCTGTCGCAAGAAAGATTCCGGCAATCTTTACCGCTTTTTTGCTCAATTTCATAAAATCCTCTCTAAAATCTGAAACATTCAGGCGTTCCGGCTTCGCCGTCGCTATGTCCGGGGTTCGCTCACGCTCATTGCCTTCGGCAACTCACTTCGTTCGCCCCTACCAGCGCTAACGCATTTACTCGAGATCGTAAGATTCGCCGTACTTTACAATCTGAACATTAGGGAAGCCGTTTTCTTTCAGATAATTCTGGAAAAAATCCTGCGCTGATTTTTCACCGTGAACCATAAAAATCTTTTTCAAGCGGCTCGTGTCGATTGTTTTTAGCCATTTTGTCATTTCCGTGTAGTCGGCATGAGCAGAAAAAGCATTTATACATTCGACATCAGCCTTAACTTCATATTCGTCGCCAAAAATTTTTACTTTTTCAGCATGATCCCGGATTTTTCGTCCAAGAGTGTTTTCAGCCATGTACCCGACTATCAAAATCGTATTGCGCGGATCAGAAATATTGTTCGCGAGATGATGCACAACGCGTCCGCATTCACACATTCCGTCAGCCGACACAATAATCATCGGACCTTCTTTCTTGTTAAGGGCCTTAGATTCTTCAACGCTGTTCACAAAATTAAGCGAGCCGAATCCAAACGGATTTTTATGATGCTGCAAAAAAGCTTCGTGAACATCGTCGCTGTAACATTCCTGATGAACCTGAAAAATCGAAGTGGCATTCACAGCCATCGGGGAATCCACATAAACCGGAATCTTAGGAATTTTTTTCTGATCAACAAGAAGATGGAGATAGTAAACAATTTCCTGTGTTCTTTCAATTGCAAAAGCCGGAATTATAATTTTTCCTTTTTTCTCAACCGCGCGGATAACAATTTTTCTGAGCTCGTCCATCGCGAGAACAGCATCCTCATGTTTTCTGTTTCCGTAAGTTGACTCAATCACAATATAGTCAGGAGCGGGCATATTTGTTGCAGGATCACGGATAATCGGCTTTAGTTTTCTTCCAAGGTCACCTGTAAAAAGGATCCTAAGCTCATCTTTGCCTTCTATTTTTCCATTCTCCGCATTGTTAAGATTCGAGGATTTTCGTTTTTCGTCCTTTTTCCAGCCAAAAATCTTGTTCCAAATCGAAATCTTCTCTTCAGAAACTTTTTTTATGGGATTTCCGTTTTCATCGCGCTGCCCTTTTATTGTAACGTACGCAAAAGCGGAGCCTAAAATATGGCCTGCATCAAAATACTCAAGCTCCACATCAGGAGCAATATACATCTTGCGGTTATAAGAAAGAGTCACAATCTGATTTGTCGCCTTTGTGCAATCTTTTTCATCGAACATCGGCCTCCAGCTGAATTTTCCGCCCTTTTTAGTCGCCTGCTTTCTAAGATACTCCGCATCCCTGGCCTGAATTCTCGCGCTGTCCATCATAATCAAGTCAGCGGGCATATTTGTTGCAGGATCACGGATAATCGGCTTTAGTTTTCTTCCAAGG
>CAVDRA010000136.1:0-5121 GCA_963611155.1 bacterium
ATTCTTGAAATGTTCCGCAGGCAACTTTTGGCTAGCGGTGTTGAAGAAAATCAAATTATTTTTCTTAATTTTGAAGAATATGAAAACAAGCCTTTGAGAAATCCGGATAATCTTTACACTTACATAAAAGAACGTCTGACTTCAAAAATGAATTATATAATTCTTGATGAAATTCAGCATGTGGAAAATTTTCCTGATCTTGTGGACAGTCTTTATGTTAAAAAAAATGTGGATTTGTATTTGACAGGCTCGAATTCATTTCTTCTTTCAAGCGAAATTGCAACGCTCATAAGCGGCCGCTATGTAGAAATCAAAATGCTGCCTTTGTCTTTTAAGGAATTTGTGACCGCGACAAATCAGGAAGAAAATCTTTCTAAAGCCTATAATCAATATATAAGTACAAGTTCTTTTCCTTATGTGCTTGAACTTTTAGAGACTCCATCAGAAATAAATCCCTATCTTGAAGGAATTTTCAACACAGTTTTAGTAAAAGACATAATCGACAGAAAGAAGATTTCTGATACAACTGTGCTAAAAAGTGTGACTAGTTTTTTGTTTGATAATATCGGGTTAGAACTTTCCTCAAAGAAAATTGCGGACACTCTCACCTCAAACAGCAGAAAATCCGACCCAAAGACGATAGAAAAATATGTGAGTGCCCTTGAAGAAAGTTTTATTGTTTATAGGGCTAGTCGCTACAACATTAAGGGTAAGGAATATTTAAAGAGTCTTGAAAAATATTATGTGTCAGACATAGGCCTTAGGAATTTTATGCTCGGAAAAAAGGCGATGGATGTAGGACATATTTTAGAAAATGTAATTTACCTTGAACTTTTGCGCCGCCACTATAGCGTGTATGTTGGAAAAATTGACGATGCGGAAGTTGATTTTGTCGCTCAGACTCAGGACGGAAATACTTACATTCAGGTTGCCGCAAGTGTCCGTGATGAGCAGACTTTACAGCGGGAACTGCGTCCATTAAAAACAATCAAAGACAATTATCCAAAGCTGATTCTTACGCTGGATGATGACCCTCCTTGCGATTATGACGGAATAGGTAGAATGAACGCACTCGATTGGCTGATGAATGATTAGAATAAAAACAAAGTCAGTTTTTTGAAACTGAAGGAAAATTAAAAAATAATCCCCTTATCATCAAAAATCGTTAAAAAATACAGCCAGCCGTGACCAACGCTAAACTTTTCCGTGATATACAAAAAGAATACTGAATCGTTTTCAGAATATTTGTGGCATTGGCAGGCAGAAAAGTGATTTATGAAAATAACAGGACAACTTCCCCGCTTTCCGGCGAAATTTCAAAAGATCTAAAAAAACGCGGAATGAAATTTGTTGGGACAACTGTGGTTTATTCGTACTTGCAGGCAGTGGGCGTTATCAGTTCGCACGAGGACGGCTGTTTTTTGGCAAGGAAGAGTGTGGCAAACTGAATCTAAGTGTGCCAGGCTTTGCCAGGCTTTGCCATCGGCGGGGGGCGACAGGCTCAACCGTCTGGGACGTGCTTTTAAGGCAGCCTTGTCTTTTTAGACGAGAGATTTCCGAAATCGGGCGGTTTTCTTCCAGCCTTATAGTTTATTCAACTTTGCTTTTCTTTTATAATTTTCCAATGAAAATTTTTCCGGCGAAGTCTTTTGACATTCTAGACATTATGAAAATTGAGCGTTCCGCTTTTATTCCTGCGGTTCAGGAAAATCAAAAAACTTTTGAGGAGCGGCTCGAAGTTTTTCCTGAAGGTTTTTTTGTGCTTGCGGACAATTCCGAAAAAACGGTTTTTGAAAATGGAAAGGCCGAGATTGCAGGTTATTTTACGAGCGAGATTTGGCGAAGCCTTCCTGAAAGCGATGAGATTTTCGCTCTTGGACATTCGGCAAAAAAAAATCATGACATAAACGGCTCTGTCTTGTATTTTTCTTCGTTTGCGCTTTTGCCGGATTTCCGGGGCAAGCATCTTGCTGAAGATTTTTTGTCTGATTGCCTGAAAAATTTGTGCGCGTCGTTTTTGAATGTGAAAAAAATCGCGCTTTTGGTTTGCGAGGAGTGGCTTGGCGCGCGTCATATTTACGAAAAACTCGGGTTTAAGGAAGCGCGTGTGATAAAAAATTTTTTCCCGTCGCTGAAAAAAAATGCGGCCGACGGAATAGTGATGGTTTTGGACGTGCGGTGAAAAAACGCGCGGAGCCGCTGCCGTGAAAAGCAAGGGTGAATTGAAAAATGACAGTTGAGCAGTATAAAATTTTTTCTGATTTCCGCTCGGAATTCCGTTCTTATTGCGCCGATTTGGCTTTGAAATTCGGCGGGATTCTCCGTCCTCTTCAAAAGTCCGCGGGAGAAAAAGACACGCCGGAATACAAAATCGAAAATCCGGTCGTTTATAACACGGCTTTAGACGAGATTAGCGAAAAAAGCGAAATCAAGCTTATTGTGATTGGCGACAATCCTGGAAAAGACGAGCAATTGGACAAAAATCAAAAATACCTGGTCGGGCAGAGCGGAAAAATCGCGGCCGGTTTTTTCAAGAATCATTGCGAATTCGGAGTTGATTTCCGGAAAAACGCGATCATTTTGAACAAGACTCCTCTTCACACGGCGAAAACAAAGCATTTGAAAATTCTCGCGTCTTTAGGCGGTGAAAAAATCAGAAATCTGATAGATGAAAGCCAAATTTGGATGGCGAAAAAAACAGCTGAGCTTCACATTGGATTATGCCGGCAAAAAAGCCCGGAAACTTTCCGCTGCGCCGGAAAAATTGAAACACTGGAAGATGATTTTGCGGGCCTTGTAAAGCCTGAGCTTTTTCTTGTCGGCTACAGCGAGCTTAAAAAAAACGGAATCTTTTCGCTTTACCGTGATGAGCTAAAGAAAAATTATGGAAACGGCAGCTTTGATGAATGGAAGAGCGTGTTTGTTTTCCAGCATTTTTCGATGAACCGCTTTTCAATCGACCTTAAAAATTTTATGTCGGAAAACGCGGGGCTAGGAATTGTTGCGGCCGCACGGGAACTTGGAGAAATTCATAAAAACGAGATTTTTTAACGGCCTTTGCAATTCGGCGTTTAGAAAGTCTTTTCCTCCGCATATTTTGCTTTTATAAAAATGCCGCGCCGACATGGAGCGCCGAAGTCTGAGGACATTTTTTGCTTTTAGCGGCGGCTTTATGCGTTTTGATGATTTTGCGTTTTTACAGCGGAAAGACTTTTTTTTCCGAAGATGAGCGGCAGCGAAGCGCGGAACGTCGGGCATTGTTGGGCAATATTGACGCTTTGCTTTTTTTGAGCGCCAAGTTGCTTTATATAACTTCGCGCCTGAAAAATTCTAAATCCTAAAATTTCTTTTTATTTGTTGCATAAATGCTTTTTTCTTGAAGATTCTATGAAATTTCTTTTACTTATTGTATAAATGCTTTTTTTTTGTATAATTGCCAAAATTTAATAAGGAGTTTTCTTATGAAAAAATTAGGATTTTTAGGAATTTGCGCGGCTGCGGTTTTTGCTATTGCCGGCTGCTCTTCAACTTCGGTTGAGGATTTGGGACGTTTTACGATTATCTCGTCAAAAAATGTTGATATTTCAAGACTTGGTGAAATGGCAAAAAGTTCTGAAAAGGTCGCGACAAAGTCTTTCAATGCCAGGGGAATTTTTATAAAGGACAACACTCTTTCAGAGGGGTACGTTCTTGAAAATGCTTTGGACAGCGCGCTTGAGCAGATTCCCGGCGCGGTCGCTTTGGTGGACGCAAAAGTTCAGTATTTTCACAGCAAAAAGCTCGGAAGAGAGCAGTGGGGCTATAAATTTGAGGGAACTGCTCTTATTGACGGCGCTAAGGTCGGAGAGGCCGGTTTGGAAAACGGCGATGTCTTTTTCATTTGTGATGGTTCCGGTGAAAAAATCACTTTCCTGACAGAAAAAGAATTCAATATGTTTTGCAGCGGTTTTGAGTTTTCAGAGCTGTAGTTTTTTCTGATGTTTTATGAATCCTTGCCGGCGTTTTTTCGGCAGGGATTTTTTTTCGGTTCTGAAATAGCGCAATTTTTTGCCCGCTTAAAATCCAAAATGCCGGCTTTCTCAAGCCGGCTTTCTCAAGCCGGCTTGCTGGTTTGAGAATGGAGGCTTTGTTTTTGCCGCCTGTTTTCTTTCCTCCGCATTTTTTACTTGCATAAAATATGCAAAAATATTAGATTTTATTGCATAAATATACAGAATTGATTTGAAAACGCGGTTGTTTTCTAAAAATCAGTTTGACGGAAAACGCAAGGCTAGGCTGGTTTTTGTGTTTTTAGCGATTCTTTTTCGAGGTTTGATATGGCAAAAGAAAAGGTTATTCTTGCTTATTCAGGCGGACTTGACACGACTGTTATTATTCCGTGGCTCAAGGAAAATTATGATTATGATGTTATCGCTGTCTGCATTGATGTCGGTCAGGGCGATGACTGGGAGCATATAAAATCGCGCGCTCTAAAAACTGGAGCTTCTGCTTGCTATGTTGTTGACGCGCGCAAAGAATACATCGAGGAATATATCTGGCCTGCTTTGAAGGCAAACGCGGTTTACGAAGATGAATATCTTTTGGGAACTTCCACAGCCCGCCCTCTTATCGGAAAAATCCTTGTCGAGTATGCAAGACAGGAAGGCGCTGTTGCAATCTGCCACGGTGCGACAGGAAAGGGAAATGACCAGGTTCGCTTTGAACTTGCAATCAAGGCATTTGCGCCGGACCTCAAGGTAATCGCTGCATGGCGCGACCCGAAATGGAACATGGACAGCCGCGAAGCAGAAATCAAATTCCTTGAAGACCGCAACCTCGAAGTTCCGATGAAAAAAGACCAGTCTTATTCACGCGACGAAAACATCTGGCACATCAGCCACGAAGGTCTTGAACTTGAAAAGACTTCAAACGAACCGAACTTCAAGCACATGCTCAAGAACACTGTTGTTCCTGAAGAAGCAGGCGAAGGCGAATACGTAACGATTGAGTGGGAAAAAGGCATTCCTGTAAGCCTGAACGGCAAGAAGATGAACGGTCTTGACCTCATGCTCGAACTCAACAAAATTGCAGGCCGCAACGGCGTTGGAATTGCAGACATCTGCGAAAACCGCTGTGTCGGAA
>CAVDRA010000137.1:0-5073 GCA_963611155.1 bacterium
GCTTTCGGGAGAAGAAGCCGGAACGGAGTGGGTGCAAAATTCTAGCGGGCAAAGCGCGCTGAACATTTTTACACAGAAAATGAGCGCGTAAAAAAAGGCGTTAAGGCATTTGAAAAAGGCGATTTAGCTGAATTTGGCAGGCTGATTTTTGAAAGCGGACGCTCTTCAATCGAAAATTACGAGACTGGAAGCGCTGAATTAAAAGCCCTGCAGTCGATTATGGAAAACACAGAAGGCATTTACGGAGGAAGATTTAGCGGAGCAGGCTTTAACGGCTGCGCCATGGCGATTATAAATCCTCAAAAAAGAGAAGAAATTGAAAAAAATATCCGGAAAGAATATTTAAAGATTTTCCCGGAATTAAAAGAAAACTTTTCTATTAATTTTTGCAAGACAGCAGACGGAATAAACTGATGAAATCTATAATTTTAGCGGCGGGCTACGCAACAAGACTTTATCCATTAACTAAAAATTTTCCAAAACCTCTTTTAAAAGTTGGAACAAAGACAATTCTTGACAGATTGATCGATGATATTGATTCAAATCCAGAAATCACAGAACACATTGTAGTTTCTAACCACAAATTTGCTGATATTTTTGAAGAATGGAAAAACAGCAGAAGTTTTAATTCAAAAGTAACGGTTTTAGACGACGGTTCAACAGAAAACGAAAATCGTCTCGGTGCTGTAAAAGACATTCTTTTTGCAATTGAAAAAGAAAAAATTGGCGAAGATATTTTAGTTTTGGCAGGGGACAATATTCTTGACTTTTCTCTTAAAGGCTTTATCGAATATTCAAAAATAAAAAACGCATCCTGCATAATGCGCCATTTTGAAGAAAATGTAGAACGTCTTCGCCGCACTGGAGTTGCAACAATCGACGACAATGGCAAAGTAATAAAAATGCAGGAAAAACCTCTTGAGCCAGCGTCAAACTGGGCAGTTCCGCCATTTTATGTCTATAAAAAAGAAGACTTTCCGTTTATAAAAAAAGCCTGCGAAAAAGATAAAAACGGAAAAGCCGTTTGCGGAACAGATGCTCCTGGGGATTTTATTGCATGGTTCTGCGCGCAAAAAGATGTCTATGCCTGGCTTATGGGCGGGCACAGATACGATATCGGCAATTTAAAGAGCCTTGAAGAAGCTCAAAAGATTTTTTGCTGAGATTTCCTGCAGAGTCTGCATCCTAAAGCGAGTTGAGGTATGAATCCATCCAGTCATAGCGCTTGAAAAGCCAGCTGTAAACATATTCAACTTCGGAGATGTAGGTTTTTCTTGACCTATAGCCTGGTGTAAGAGGCCACTGTTTTCTTCCGATTGTCTGCCAGACAAGGTCGTCTATTTCCGCGGATGGGGCAAGAATTTTTGCCTGCTCAGAAATATATCTGAAAGAATCTTTCAGCTGAGATTTTGTCTCGTTCCATCTTTGCTTTACAGCTTCCCTGAATTCTTCATTTCTCCATAATTCTTTGTACCAATGAAATTGGTTTATCCAGGGATCTTCCGGGGAAAAATTATTGTCCATGTGGCTTCCGCCGAAAGCGATGTCGAAATCCCAGACGGGGCCCATGTAAAGTTTTTTTGCCTTTGAATCAAAAGCCATGAAGCAGCTTGCAAGAAAATTTGAGTCGCGGTTTTTTGCGAATTCGTTCAGAATGTACCAGTCAACGAAAGAAGCCTTGTCGATAAAATCAAAAACTTCTGAATTGTCGGCAAGGTAAATCTGCTTTTCTATATTTTCGAGAATTTCTTTTTCTTTTAAGAACTTTTCCTCTGCGACATCGTTGTCAACGAGACTGAAAGGAACACCGTTTTCTGATCTGAAATTCCATTCCTTGTTCAGTCTTGAATTCACGACGAAAAGAAAACTTCCCTCTGGAAGGTTCATTCGGTTTTCGCCTTGTTCGACTTTCTCGTAAACGCAGTAAAGACCTGAAAAATTATTATTTAGATAAAGATTCACGAATTTGAATGAAGGAATCCAGCCTCCGCTTGTATTTGTGTAGATTGTTGAGGCCAGGTAAGTCGCATACGCGTCCCTCACTTTTGACTTGTCAGTCATGAATGGCCGGATTGTCCATTTTTGCGCGGCGGGCATGCCAAGCACGCTGTTTTTTTTCCGGAGTTTTGCAAAATATGGCTTTTTCCGGAATGTCCATGTAGTGTTGCCGCGTCCCCGGATTTTCCCCCGGTATTTTTTGCCTGCGTCCTCTGCATAAGAAGCGTAATTCTCGAAAATTTCAAAATCAGCGTCTATGTAAGTTTCCTTTGACTTTATTTTTTTTGCCCCGTCGGTTTCTATGAACATGACCGGAAGACCGCAGTCAAAAACCTTTTCTTTTGTTATCTGATTTCTGCCGGCCAGAAATATCATGAATACAGCACACATAGAACAGAGAATCAGGGCGATATTTATAAAAGATAGAATTCTTTTTCGCATGGACCCTTATCTGCCTTTTTTCCAGTTGTTCACGTCAAAGATATTGTCTTTTACAGTGTACCATTCGTCGTCTTTGATTGAAAAAACGTTCGGGCCGTGCTGGTCTGGCGACCAGGTTTTGTTTGTCGTTACAACAGCGCCTCTTTCCTTTTTGATTGAATCGTTCATTTCCTTGCCTGTAAAAGGATTAACCGGATTTTTTACAATGTCTTTCATCAGCAAAAGAGGGACGTCGGCGTTTGTCATAAACGTTGTGTCTGTCTTGATTTCTCCCTTGGCGTTAAAATCTTTTATCAAAAGCATTGGATTCAAGTGATCCATTGAAAAACCGTCTTCGAGTCTGCCGTTGTATAAATCTTTTAAAACTTCGCTTTTTCCGATCCCATGGTCGGCTGCGATTATGATTCTTGTGTTGTCGTAAACTCCGTTTTCTTTTAGCAATTCAATCCATTTTCCGATCAGCTTGAACGAAGCCACGTTTGCGCTGTAGCCCGAAAGTTTTGCATATCTGCCTTTTCCTTTGCCTGTGATTTTTGAGGAAGGAGTGTAGTCTGGAGGATTTAACTCAAATCCTGAATGAGTTGAATCGTTTGTAAGGCTCATAAAGGTGCTTTTTTCGCTTGTAAAATCCGTGAGCTTTGGAAGGAAATAAAGCTCTGAGTAATAGTCAATAAATTCCTGAATGTCGCCAGATTCCTCGTCAGTGTTCCACCAGCGCGAGTCGTCATAAATTGCGTCGCGGAAAATCATCGGGCTGATCCTAAAAAAGCAGACAAAGAGCATGTTGCGCTTAATTGAAGAGCTTACGATATTCGCCTTGATTTTGTCTTTGTTAAGGTCCATCCACATTCCGGTGTAAGTGTGCTCGAGCGTAAGCGGAATTACATTCTTCATTCCCTTAAAAATACTCATGTCGGCAATCCACTGGTAATTTGCCCACGAAGTGTCTGAGATTGTAACGTTAAAGCCGAGCTGTTCTCCAAAAATTCTTGGAAGAACTTTCATTGCCTCGTTATTTTTTTCGAGCTTTGAAACATTGCTTCTTTTGTTGAATTCTTCCGGAGTGTATTCGTAGCTTCCAAAAAGCGGAGGAGCGCCAATTATTGTGTGTCCGCCGTAAGAAATTGTGTTCGGATAATATGTAAATCCCGTGTAAATTTTTTTTAATGAAGGATCTTCCTCGTCAAAAATCGAATGAAAAAACGCGCTTTCGCTTCTGTCGAGCATAAATAAGACAACATTTTTCTCTGTTTTTGAAAGATGAAGAACAGGCTTTATCTCGTTTGCTTCCGACGGATTGTAGCTTGAAGCAATCTGAGCGTATTCTTTTGAAATTGAATGTGTAAAAAAGAGCCCTGCCGCAAAAAGCGCAAAAGCCATAATTCCGCTTAAAGCTTTTGCAACTCCAAAGAGATTGAATTTAAAAACTGCAAGACATGCAAAGAATGCTAAGACAAGAACAGCAAGGTTCAGCGCGAGCATTAATGGCGGAATTCTTCCTGCGATATTTTCTGAAAAAGTGAGCATTCTAGTTAGCGTTCCGTAGCTTCCTGTAAAAATAAATGAGTTTACGACAGCGCAGATAAAAAGAATAAAGGAAAATGCAGAAAATGCTGTTTGAATTCTCTTGTTAAAAAGAAAATACAAAAAGACCGGCCAGACAATAAAAAGTCCGCATGACTGCATAAATGTGTTTTTTACAAAGACTACAGGCGAGCCCAAATTGTCAATATTGAAGAATTCAATTACAGAAGAGCTTATTATGCTTGAAGGAATAAAAAGTCCTGTCAAAAAGAACAGGCCAAACGCAGAAGCGATAAAAATAAAGAATCTCTGCTTTGAATTTTCAAGAATCCCCTTAAAAGTTGAATCAATCAAAAAAGAAGCGAGCTTTACAAAAAGCGGAACAACCAGAATAAATGAGATTACGACTGTCATTAAAAGACGGCGCTTAAAGCTTCCCGGGTGAATAAAAAGAAGATAGAAGTCGCAGAAAAGAATTGCCAGAGCAACGCAGACATAAAACACTTTTAGAGGATTTTTGAGCTTCATGAAAATGTTTTTTGTAAGCGAGAAAACTTGGTTCAGCGTCCAGTAAAGAACAAGCCCGCTCGGAGAATCGTAAAGGATGACGAGAAAGAGGGCGGCCATTATATAAACCTGGAGCTTTTCGCGCAGTGAGTGTCCTTTTGTGTAGACAAAGCCCGAAGCGCAGTTTATAAGCGTCATCAAAATCGGAAGAACGTTTACCGTAAAGTTTCCGATTTTGAACAAAGAGTCGCTTTTGCCTAAATCCTTTAAAATAAAGAAAGAATCGCCCTGAAGAAGCGAAAGGTGGCTTAAATAGGAATACGCTGCAAGAAAGAACGGAATCTGGATTAAAAGACTGAAACTCGAGCGGAGCGCCATCAGCGGGTGGTAATGATTCTGCCTGTAATAGGTGGAAAGAATCATGTACTGCTCGTCGCCTTTAAAATATTTTTTTATGCGCTTTACACCGCCTTCAAGTTTTTTCTGGGTGTCGCGCTCAAAATCTGTCCATTTTTCTGCGACAATGTAGAGCGGAAGGCACATTATTGTAACTGCAAGGCTTACGCCGAGAATCGCGGCGCCCGGATTTTTAAAGACATGATA
>CAVDRA010000138.1:0-5023 GCA_963611155.1 bacterium
AATTTCTGCTTTGCCTGGGCCGCCGTGATCGAGTTCGTCATGATGCTCATGATGATGCTCTTCGTGCTCGTCATCATCATCATCGTCTTCCTCTTCCTCAAGTTTCTGGCACCAGCCGGCAGAAGCGTAAACATTTTCAAAATCAAAAGAGCCTGTTGAAAGAATTTCATCAACATTGACTTTGCCGTGATCTGTCTCGATGATTTTTACGCCTGGGTGAAGAGCCTCGATAACCTTG
This sequence comes from bacterium, assembly GCA_963611155.1. Taxonomy (GTDB): domain Bacteria; phylum Spirochaetota; class Spirochaetia; order Treponematales; family Treponemataceae; genus Treponema_D. The sequence continues at coordinate 239 of CAVDRA010000138.1, forward strand.
CGCACTTTCTTGAACTCGTCCTCGCTAACAAGGTCTTTCTTATTGATTACGAGAGTTGAACAGAATTCAATCTGCTGAACGAGAAGGCTTTCAATATCTTCCTCGCCGATTGCTTCCTTGTTCAAAAGCTTGTTTCCGCCGGCAAATTCATCGACAAGCCGTGCCGCGTCAACAACTCCGACTACATTGTCTACTTTTCCGTTCTTGATTGTCTCAAGCTCCTGCGCAATCGGCATAGGCTCGCAGACGCCGGAAGCTTCAATCATAACGTAGTCGTATTTTCCAGACTTAATCAAGTTCTCAATGTTCTGGGCAAGCTGAGTCTTGAGCGTGCAGCAGATACAGCCGTTTGTGAGCGGAACAATGTCTGAAGTGTCTGTGATTTTCGCTCCGTCGGCGATAAGTTTCGCGTCAACGTTGACTTCTCCAATATCATTGACGATTACCGCGACTTTATATCCTTTCTGGTTTGAAAGCACCTGATTCAAAAGCGTAGTTTTGCCGGCTCCAAGATAGCCGCAAAGCAAAGTGATTGGTATTTGTTTTTTTGCCATAAATCCCCCAAAATATCCATTAAATATAATGAAAAAACATTGCGTCGGCAAATGCAAGTTTTCATGAAAAACTGGCGCAGCCCCTTATAAAACGCCAATCGTGCCCAGCCTTTGCAGCGGCGCGTGCGTGCTCTTGTAAGGGGTGCTGACATGCACACGTCAGGGGGCCTGCCTAACACACGTCAGGGGTCCTGCCCAACACACGTCAGGCGGCCGCAAAAGATTTTGCCGCGCGGTGGCTCGGCAGGGGCAACGAAAAACAGAAAACACAACATTTTTGGATTGGTCTTTTAGGAGATGTGCTTGGAATCAGAAACCCGGCCTCGTATATTGAATTTGAAAAACGCGTAAAGCTTTCGCACACAAGCTATATTGACGCGTATATCCCGGAAACAAAAGTTTTAATAGAACAGAAAGGCATAGTGAGCGCAGCGAACGGCAAATCGCCGCCCGCCTGTTTGCGGTGCACAAGAATTTGACGCAAAACAAGTAAAACTGTGCTATATTTATCGCAAGGAGTAAGCATAATCGGAATGCAAAGCGAGCATGGCGGAAAGCATCATGTTCCGCATATTCATGTTATTTGTGTCGATGACGAATCCGTGTTTTCATTAGATGGGGAACAGCTCGAAGGAAAAATTTCAGCTTCCAAGAAAAAACTTGTTGAAGCATGGATTGAGATTCATAAAGAAGATTTGCAGGCAAACTGGAAACTTCTTGATGAGGGCGAGCAATTCTTTAAAATCGATCCGTTAAAATAGCGAGGCTGAATATGCTAAGACCGACTGTTATAAACGTAACCCCGGAGAACGGCTACAAACTAAATTTAAAATTTGACAACGGCGAGACAGGACTTTTTGATGTAAAACCATACATCAAAGGCTCCTGGTTCGGAGAACTAAAAAATATATCCTACTTTAAAACCGTGCGTTCAAACGGATTCAACGTCGAATGGGCAAACGGCCAAGACATTTGCCCCGACGATTTATATTTCAATTCCGTTAAAACGGCCGCGCAGTAATGCAAAAACGTAATAAAACTGTGGTTTCGGCAGGCTCCAACCGCCGCCCGATGCGGCAGAATCTGATGTTGTGGCAGAACTGTTTCATCCGCCCGGAAAGCTGGCGCATCGGGCGGCGCAAGAGCTGCCATGCTCTAAGAACGCCGCCTTTTTTATCATATCAAGACAAATCTTTATTTTTCCGCCGCTTTATTTTCGGCAGGCGAATTTTCAGATGGCTCATTCTGTTTTTCTTCCGTTTTTTTCACGATTTCGCTTTCTTTAACGTTGAAAGTGCTTCTTAGAGCGCCGGAAGCAAGATAAATTTCTTTTGAGCCGTTGAGCCTTATATAATTTTGCTGCCCGCCGGCCGCGTCCTTTCCAATCTCAAGCGAAAGAGCCTCCTTTCCGCCGGAGAAGGCCTTCACAGAAATTTTCTGCTGGTCTACAAAGCCATAGCGTTCCAAAGAATTTTCATCGCCTGATTTTGAGACAACGCCGAGAGTTTTTATCTGCTTTAGCGCGTCTGTAAATCTTTCGGCGCGGATTTTCTCAACTTCGCCGCCGCCGGTTTTCCATGCGCTTCCGTCCAGATTCAGCTCAAGCTGGCCGTTTTCAGCCGAGGAAATCAGGATTTTGTCAAAAGCGTTTTCAAATTTAAAGATTTTTTCAGACGAGCGGGAAGAAACAGCAGTCTGAACAGCAAAAACAGCGGCGAGAACAACAACCGCGCCCAGAAGAATGATTTTTCTCTGATAAATTTTATTCATATTTTCTCCAGAAAATTATTTTTTATGCCCGTTTTACAAGCCTACGCCCGATTGGAGCACCGTAGTTCCGGAGCATTTGAGCAAATCGGCTTAAAGCCTTTCCGCCTTGCCCTTTGCCGTGCTCCGATAAAAAACTCCGGTGTGAAGAGCGGAGGAATGAGCCGCGCAAGACGGCGAAGTGCGCAAAGCGGGGCATTGTAACGGACTTTAGCGCGGAGCTCCAGGAAAGTAAAAATTGCTCTGCAAAAGCTCCGTCCAAAATCCGTTTCCCCTTTTTATTTTTCAATCACACGCTCGTCGTTCGGATTGTATTTTGCCCGGATCGCGCGTTTTTTAGCCCGGATTTTCACCAGAACAAAGAGTCCCGCAACCGCAACAAGAAGAGCAAGGCCGATTTCGTTGAAATATTTCGCCGCCGTTGCCGCCTGAATGCTTTTTACAGTGAGCACATTCAAAGAAAGCCCTTTTGTGCGCATTTCGCAAAGGTCGCTTTCGCCGTTCAGATAGTCAACCGAATTTCTGACAAAGAGAGAAACCGGCTCGCTTCCGTTTTCATCGAGAATCTGCGAGGTTGTAAGCTTTGAGCTTGAAATCACGATGATTTTTCCGTTCTGGACAGATTTTGAAAGATGAGTCCTTGAGGAAAGATTTTCCGCATTTCCGCCGGCTTTTTCAGTTTCCGGCGCAGAGTCAAATGCCGAGGCGAATTTTCCTTCAACAAGAAGCGCGAGGTTTTCGCTTTTGAATTTCGATGAGTCAGAAGGAACAGAAATTGAAAGCGGATTTGTGGAAATGTCTTTTTCAACCGTCCAGGACTCAGGCGAAGATTTTGCCAGAACTGTAAAGCTCAAGTCCTGCGAAGAAGCATTAGAGGCGCTGTCCTGAGCATTTAGAATGCCGATGGAGCTGTTTTGAATCATTATCACATAGCCAAGATTTTTCGTGATAGGATTCTTCTGGCTCAGCCCGTCTTTTTGAAGAAGCGGAGCAAAGTAAAAATTCACTTTTCCATAGTTCTGGGCATTGCGGCTAAAGCAGTTCTTGTCCATAACATAATTCTTGCCGAGAGAGATTCCGTACTTCTCAAGAATCTTTTCAAGGTTTGTTGAAACAGGCGAATATGACGGCTGCATATAGTAAGCCATTTCGCCTTCCGGAAGCTTTTCATCGAAAGCGTCGGCAAAAAGCAGGATATTTCCGCCGCGGAGCAGATACTGGTCGATTTTGTAAAGCTCCTCATCCGTAAATGAAGATTTCGGTCCGTCAATCACAATGCTCGCAAGGCCCGAAGGAATCTCCCCGCTCAAAAGATTGATTTCCCTGAATGTGTATCTGTCTGAAACAAGTTTCGCCAGCATTCCGGAGCCGCTTTTTGAATCATTGATATCAAGCTCGCCGTGGCCTGTTATATAGCCTATTTCCTCGGATTTTGAGACAAGAGACTTTAAGGAATCCTCCAGCTCGCCTTCAAGATTGTCGCCGCCTGAAATCATGTTTCTGCCGAACAAGTCGCGCCCCATTTTTACAGACAGCAGACTGAATTTTTCACCGTATTCAAGGACAAGACCGACAGCGCCGGAATGAATAAGACCGCCGTCATCTTTCCAGTTCAAAACCTGAATTCCGTACTTCTCGGCGAGAGAAGGAATTTCAGCCTCGCTAGGGTCAATTCTCGCAAATTCAAGGCGGTTAAGATTTTTTTTGTTCACATCGCTGAATATTTTCTGGATTTCAGAGTCCAAATCCGCGAAACCGATAATCTTGAATTTTGAAAGCGAATCAGACAAATAAAGAGTAAGTTTCGCGCTTCCTGAAAGCCCCGCAAGCGCGGACGTTGTGGAAACCATCTCCTCGATTTTCGCCGTGATTTTGTATTCAAGGCCGTCAGAAGAAGTCAGCTGGTCTAAAACTTCAATCCGGTCAGCGTAGATAATAGCCAGGCCCATCCATGCCTGCTTAAAGCCGACCTCGTTGTTTTTAAGCTCCTGGATCTGAACCTGAGAGATTCCGTAAGAACGCGCGAGATTTTCATTCTCAGGCTTTGACATATCCGCAAACTCATAGCTGAAATTCTTGTTCGCGCTTCCCTTATACTCAACCAGAATGTCTTTTATGTACTGATAAACCGTCGAATAAGGCGCCGGAAGATTGTCCGTGAAAAAAGCCTTTACAGAAAGAGGCTCTTCCAGAGTCTTTACAGCCTGCTTTGATTTCTGCGAGAGCGAGTAAGATTTCGGGGACGTAAGATCAAGCCGGACGAAGCTTTTTGTCGAAACAAGATTCGCGAGCAAGACAAGCAAAAAGAACAATATCAAGTCGCTTTTCGGACTCTTTATAAAATCAATAATTTTCTTCATATTGCAACCTTTCCTTCAGAAATTATCTTGCCTCGCGCGTGGATTTTAGGCCGCGCACTGTCAGAACAAGGAAAACAGCCGTAAGAGACACAAAATAAACCAGA
>CAVDRA010000139.1:0-5021 GCA_963611155.1 bacterium
AATCTAACGATTCAGAAAGAGAAAACAAAAGGCAACCGGCAAAGTCATCTGAAGTTGTGCGGCAAACAAAACCGCAGCTGTCAGAAATCAAATAATTAAACCTGCGAAGCCAATGCTGGCCAATCGCAAAACCTGCTTTTTCCGGATAAAAGTCCTTAATCTCTTCTGCTATTTCACCCGCCTCTTCGGCAATGCAATCCAAATCCTCTTTTGGATTGTACACGCTGAACTGAAAATCCTGTTTTAGCAAATCGTCTGAATTCTCATTTTTTTGAGCGAAACTAAACGACTCAAGCCCCCAGTTCTCGCGAAGTGAATTGTACCAGTCGTAAACGACAGAACGCATTTTCCTTGTCTTGAACGAATGAAAACATCTTTCGATCGACGGATACTGTTTTAACGCGTTTTTAAAATTCTTAAACACCCCCCTTCCGTTTGAAAGAATCTGCCGAAGCTCCGCACGAATTTTCGAATTCCGAAGAGTCGCAGTAAAATCCTCCAGAAGTTTAAACCCATTCTCCGGCTCCCACACCGGAAGAACATATCCTTTTTCCTGTTCAACCAAATCATCCGCGACAATTTCCGAGTCAATCGCGACAACCTGATTTTTTTCAGCATCAAAAACGAACAAGCTGTTCTGATTTTCCATAGCGAAAATAATATCGTCAACAATCTTGTCCGTAATTCCAAAAGTCATAAAAACAATAATCTGGGCGCTACGGCTTCGCCGTCGGGCTTTTCAGGGTTCCGCCAATTCTGGCTTCATTGTTTTGCTTGGTTTCGGCAAAGCTCAACCGGCGCAAAACAACGGCTTCGCCGCCCTTCCAATCCCTAGCGCAAAGCGTTATTTTACAATTTCCTGCAATTCTTTTCTTGAGGAAATCACTTTGCTTACAAGCCCGTATTCAAGAGCTTCTTCTGCGGTAAGCCAATGGTCGCGGTCACAGTCTTTCGCAACCTGCTCGCAAGGCTTTCCTGTTTCCAATGAAATGAGCTTTATAAGCTTTTCCTTTGATTTTGCAATTTCCTCAGCCTGGATTTCCAAATCCGTCGCAACCCCGCGGGCAACCCCGCCGATCAGCGGCTGATGAATAAGATAATGGCTGTTTGGAAGCGCAAGACGACGTTCTTTCGGAACAGAAAGCAAAATAATCGAGCCCATGCTTGCAATCAAGCCAGTTCCGATCGTGTAAACAGGAGCGTTTATAAAGCGGATTATATCATAAATTCCAAATCCGGAATCAATCGAGCCGCCAGGCGAGTCAATATAAATATAAATCGGCTTATCGTTGTCAGCTTCAAGCAAAAGAAGCTGCTCAATCACTTTCGCAGTGTTTTCTTCATTTATCTCGCCGCTCAAAATAATCTGGCGTGTCTTCAAAAATTTCTCAGCGAAAGGGCTTTCCTTCTCTGAGTTTTTTTTATCTTCTTCGTTCTCGTTAAAAATTTTCATGCTAAAAATATAATAAAAAAAAGGCTAAAAAACAACCAATCCAAAATTCCAACGGCCGGCAAAAAAGTTCCGCGTAAAAGCAGCGCCGAAAGTTTCATGACTCTTTTTTTGCCTGCTCCCAAAATTCCATCATCTGCTTTTTTTCGTTCTCGTCAAACGGAATATTGTTTTCCTTCATTTTTTTCTCGACAAAAGTAAAGCGTCGGTAAAACTTTTTATTCGCCCTTTGAAGCGCAACGTTAGCGTCTATTCCAAGCCAGCGCCCATAATTTATAAACGCCAGAAGAGCATCTCCGAATTCCTCTTCAAGATGAAGCTGTAATTCATCAAGCTCTTTTGAATCAGAATTTGCGGAAAAAGGCTTTTCGTCAGGAGTTTTTCTCGCGCTCTGGACTTCTTCCCGCGCGGCCTTCATTTCAGAAAGCTCCTCAAAGAATTTCTGCGCGCACTCGCTTATGTTTTTCCATTCAAAATTAAGCTTCGCGGCTTTTTTCAGCATCTTGTAAGATTTCAGAATCGGAGGAAAGTTTTCAGGCACTTCATCAAGAATTGACTCCGCTTTTCGGCCCTCAACGTTCGCCTTGATTCTGTCCCACTGATTCAGCGCCTGCTCAGAAGTTTTCGCCTCGTCCTTTACCTCGCTTTTTCCTTCGCTTTCCTTAAAAACGTGTGGATGGCGGCGGATAAGTTTTTCAGTGATCGCGTTTATTGAGTCCTCAACAGTAAAAAGATTTTTTTCCTCAAAAAGATAGGCAATCAGGACAACGTTCAAAAGGACATCTCCCAGCTCTTCTTTTACATGGTCAGGATTCTGCTCTGTAATCGCATCAAGCGCCTCGCAAGTTTCCTCAAAAAAAGTCGAGCGGAGCGAAAGCGCTGTCTGGTCTTTGTCCCAAGGGCAGCCTTTCCGGACGGCTTTTACAGTCTCGAAAAATTTTTCAAACGGAGATTCCGCCAGAGGTTCCTCCGGGAATTTTCCCGGGAAAATTCCCGAATTTCGCTCTTGACCGTTTTCAGCTCTTTTTTCCGGGCAGCCTTTTCCGTCATGAGCGGCAGCGCAAGGAGGATTCTGATTTTCAGAAAGATTCAAGCGCTTGCTTTCTTCACGGACAGGATTTTCACCAGAATTTTGATTTGAACAATTTGTTGTCTTTAGTCTCATTTTTTTGTCTCTACGATTTTTTTCTTTGTCCATGCCTGCAAAATTCTTTTTTGGTTTTCGTCATTTGAGAGAAGAAATTTCGCAAACATCTCGTTAGCCTGGGCAAATTCCTGCGCAAGAATTATATTTTCATCCGCAGTAAATTTTGAAAGAACATAGTCCGCAATATCACGGTCAACAGGCTTTGTAAGACCAAAACGGAGTCTCCAGAAATCAGCAGTTCCGAACGTCGCCTTCATTGAGCGAAGGCCGTTGTGCCCGCCAAGTCCGCCGCTCCATTTTAAGCTTACGGTTCCTAAAGGAAGCTCCAGCTCATCATGGACAACAAGAATTTCAGACGGATTTATCTTGTAGAAGCGGGCAAGCTCCCCGACCGATTCTCCGCTAAGATTCATATAAGTAAGCGGTTTCAGAAAATAAATTTTATCTGGAGCATCATCAGGAACAGCTGGCGCGCTGCCGTCTTTTTTAGCGTACATTTTTGTTTCAGCAAACCACTGGGCAAGTTTTTTTGTTTCTACCGCAGCGTAGTCTCCCTTGAATTTCCCCTGAAAAGAAAGCCGGTCATAAAAAGGAAGCTGCCCAGCAAATGTCCATGCCACATTATGGCGAGTGCCGGCATACTCAACGCCATAATTTCCAAGAAAAGCGACAAGTTTAATCATAATAAACGATTATAATGATTTTGAATGATAATTCACAATGCAAAATTTTTTATTCGCAGATTCCGCCGTCAAGCCCGGGACTAACATATTTTTTTACAGATTTTGAACCGTTTTCGGAAACGCCTTTTTCAGAATCACAAGAAAATACGAGAACACAAAAATCGCCGTCAAAATCCAGCTGCACGGAAAAAGCAGGAACAGGCTTGCAAGAGTCTTAAAATGCGCAAAAATTGTAAAAATCCAGACGATTCTAAAGACACATGAGCCGAGCGAAACCATCACCGACGGAACAAGAGTTTTTCCAAGTCCGCGGCAGGCGGCAATCGAGTTGTCCATAAAAGCTGAAACACAGTAAGAAAACGCCATAATTCTCACCCGCTCGAGTCCGCACGAAATAACATTCTCGCTGTCGGTAAAAAGCATCAAAAACTGCCGGCCAAAAACTAAAAGAAGAATTCCAAGCACAAGACCAACCACAAACGAGAACACAGTTCCCCAAATATAACTTTTTACAACCCGGCTCCGTTTTCCAGCTCCATAATTCTGCCCGATAAAAGTCGCGCATCCGACATAGAAAGCCGCCATAATATTATAAATCAAAGTGTCTGCATTGGCCGCGGCCGCGTTTCCGGAAACCATCACGGCATCAAAAGAATTCAGTCCCATCTGCATGAACATATTCGCAAATCCGAAAATCATATTCTGCAGGCCGGCAGGAATTCCAAGCTTTATAACGCGCAAAGCTTTCTGCCAGTTCACTCTTATTTTTCTGGCCTCAAGATGCGCGTCTCCTGTCCCTTTCAAAAGAGCGAGCACAACAAGAAACGCGGAAAGGAAATTAGCAATCACAGACCCCCAGGCAACTCCGTCAACGCTCATTCCAAGCCCGAGAACAAAAACAAGATTCAAAAGAGCATTCGCAATCCCCGAAGCCGTCAGAAAATAAAGAGGACGCTTCGTGTCGCCAACCGCGCTCAAGACTCCGTTTCCGTAATTGAAAAGCGCCTCGAACGGAATTCCAATCATATAAATCTTAAAATACAAGACTGCGCCGTCAATCAGCTCCGGCTTTGTATTCATAAGAGCCAAAACAGGACGCGCCAAAATCCAGCCGGCAACCATCAAAACAAGCCCGAACAAAAAACAAATCACAAAAGCTGTATGAATTGTTTCCGACAAGTCCTTTTTGCTTTTTGCGCCCACGAAAAACGCGCAGATTGAATTCACACCGCTTCCAAGCCCGATAACAAGCCCCGTAAAAATAAAAAGGAAATTAGGAACCGAGCCGACAGCGCCCAAAGCGTCTGGCCCCGAAAACCGCCCGACTACAGCAAGGTCAGTCATATTGAACAAAACCTGCATGATATTCGTCAAAACAAGCGGAACGCTAAAACGCAAAAGCTTCGGCGCAAGATTTCCAGCCGTCAAGTCCATCTCATAACTTTTCATAGCTGATGATGATAATTTGAAATCAGAAAATAGAAAATAGGAGGGGAAAACGGAAGGGAAAGCAATTCAATTCCAATCTTATATTTGGGCGTTCGTCGCAAAACTTCGTTTTGCTTCACGAGTTTGCTCCGCAAACTCGCGCCGTCGGGCTTTTCGCACTTCGCCGTCTTGCGCGGCTCATTCCTTCACTTCGTTTCGGAACTGCTCCGCAGGTGCTCCAATCCCTAACGCAAAAAACCTGAACCGCATCTTCAAAATCTGCCATCGGCGAGCTGAACGCCTGTTTTTTCTG
>CAVDRA010000140.1:0-4998 GCA_963611155.1 bacterium
GATTTACTCAGGAACAATTGCGGCAGCCCGGCAGGCGGCTTTGTATTCTATTCCTGGAATCGCTGTCAGTCTTGAGTCTCCTGAATTTGATTATGCTGAGTCGAATTTTAACTTTTTGCCTCTTGCTAAATTCTGCGCGGAAAATCTTGATGCCTTGATTTCTCTTTGCAAAAATGACTTGTTTGTGAGCGTGAATGCGCTTTCGTCGGAAAAATACAGCGCGGCAGAGTTCACATCGCTTTGCAGGCGCGATTATAACGACAGACTTGAAATTTTTGAGAAATCGGCAGAAAAATTCGCTGGCTCTTGCCGGGGCGGAAAAATCGTGACTGAAGGCGGGGCGGATTGTGATTATCTTGCGGTGCGGAACGGAATAATTTCTATTTCATTGCTTCATGCGAACCCTGAGTCAGAAAAGAAACCGGGTGAGGTCGAGTTTAAATTTTAATCTTTGGCATAAAGGCGTGATTTATGGCGGAAAAAAATATCTTGAAAGACGGAATTGAGATGTACAGAAGAGGAGATTATTCGTCTTCGCTCGCTTTTTTTCTTTCCCTTCCTGATGACAGCAATGCGGACAAAGGCGAGCTTGCTTATTACATTGGTCTTTGCTATGCGAAAATGAACAGATATGAGGATGCTCTGCTTTATCTTGAGCAGGTGGTGACTTCTACAGAAAATCTAGACCGGATATTGCAGTGCAGATATATTCTTGCGGTGATTTACGCTAACAGCGGAAGAAAACGTCTTGCGGAATTTGAGCTTAATAAACTTCTTGAAAGCGGATACAACCCGTCAAAAGTTTATGCGTCTCTTGCTTATATTTACTGGACTAGGGGAGAAAACGAGAAAAGCATCGAATTTTACAAGAAAGCTCTTGAAATAGATGCTGATAATCCTACGGCCCTGAACGGAATCGGCTATGTTCTCGCATGTCAGAACAAGGATTTAACGATTGCTCTTTCATACTGCAGAAAGGCTTTGGCGCATTCTCCTGATTCAGCGGCCTATCTTGACAGCATTGGCTGGGTTTATCTGAAGCTCGGTCTTGATGAGGATGCTTTGAAATATCTTTCTCAGGCTCAGGCGAAACTTCCTGATAATGCGGAGGTTGCGCGTCATTTGAAACTTTTGCAGGAAAAATAGCGGGTGGATTTTATGAAAAATTTAAAGATCGTGTTTGTTTCTTGTTTTTTTTGTTTGGCAGTTCTGGCGCCGGTTTTTTCAGACAACGGAATTTTTAAAAGCGACGAGGCTTCTTCTCGTTCTGGAGTGGGCGCAAGATCGGCTGCTAGCGGAAAAGGCGAGGAGGAATTCCGGCGTGGAATTCAAGCTTATTACAGGGGCGCGTTCAATGATGCAGTCCTGCAGTTTGAAAAGGCTTTGTCTTACCTTCCTGGTGAAAGCGTGATCCTTGACTGGCTTGGAAAATCATACTACAGAGCCGGTGTTGAAGGAACAGCCCTGCAGAATTGGCAGTACGCTTCTGATTCAGGATACGGCGGGCTTCTTCTCCAGAATAGAATTGAAATAGTCCGTGAAAGACGTCTGGTTTCGGGAGAGGGACTTGAAAAACCTGTCAAATATACAGAATCTGGTGTTTTTTACGGGAAAAACCATGAAGGAAAACTTGTTTTTAGCCAGCCTGTCTCTTTGCTTCCAAACAATGACGGCACTTTGTGGCTTGTCTCATATTCTTCCAATGAGCTTTTAAAGTTAGATCAGAACGGTCTTGTGCTTTCAAGAAGCTTCGGCCCTTTGAACGGTTTTGACCGCCCGATGGATATTATAAGGCTTGATGATGGCTCGATTCTTGTTTCTGAATTTGTCGGCGACAGAATCAGCAAATTCTCATCAAAAGGAAAGTTTGAGAAGTCGTTCGGAAAAAAAGGCGGAAGCGTCGGATGCATGGTCGGGCCTCAGTATCTTGCGCAGAGCAGGGACGGAAATATTTTTGTAAGCGATTTTGGAAACAGCCGTGTTGATGTTTTTGACAGAGAAGGAAACGGGCTTTTTTTCTTCGGAGGAAAACAGGGCGAATTTTCCGGGCTTGAAGGTCCGACTGGAATTTCAGTGATTGACTCGACTGTTTTTGTTGCGGACTGCCTTACTGGTGCAATCTACCGTTTTGATTTGGCAGGCAACTATCTTGGCCTTTTGTGCAAGGCTAAAACTTTTGTAAAGCCTGAATCGATGAAAGCATGGGGAAAATATCTTATTCTCTGTGATAAGAACAAGATTTATTCTGTTGACAGCGACACTGGAGAAGTTTTTGAGAATGTTTCTTCTGGAAATGCTCCGTCTAGGCTTACAAGCGCTGTTCCAGATATCAACGGAAATATTCTCGTTACGGATTTTGTCGGAAACGAAGTTTATGTCATGTCGAAAATGTCAGAGCTTGTTGGAGGACTTTTTGTTCAGATTGAAAAAGTCAATTCTGACAGTTTTCCTAAAGTCACTGTCGAGGTGAAAGTTGAAAACAGAAGCCGTCAGAGCGTTGTCGGCCTTAAAGAAGATAATTTCCTGGTCACAGAAAACAAGAGCGGTGTTGCTGATTATACGCTTGAAGGTGCATCTTATTTGAATGATGAGGCTGACATAACTTTGCTTGTGCTTCGTTCTTCTTCGGCTTCGCTCTATGACGATGCCATGGAAAGCGCTGTAAAAGAAATCGCCGCGGCGATGAACGGAAAAGGTGTCCTGAGAATAGTCAGCGCAGGCAATATTCCTGTTCTTGAATTTGAGGGAAACCCGAATGATGCCGCAAAATTTTCGGCGAAATCCTTGAAGAATCCTGTTTGCCCTGATATTTCAATTGATCTTGCGCTGAGACTCTGCGCTAATTCTTTGATTAACGAGTCGAGAAAATCGGCTGTTATTTTGATTGGTGATGGCAGGGTTACCCAGAATTCCTTCAGCAAGTACAGTCTTTCAGATTTGACGGCATATCTTAATAATAATTCAATCGCCCTTGTCGGCTTAATGCTTTCTCAGGGGGCTCGTTCAAGCGAGATTGACTACATCTGCAATAATACCGAAGGCGGTGAATATTATGTTTACCGTGAGAACGGTTTGGCTCAGGTCGTTGAGGATATTATCAACATTCCGTCGGGAATTTATGTTTTGAGCTATACTTCTGCAATGCAGACTGATTTTGGCCAGCGTTATCTTCCTGTAGAGGTTGAGGCTTATCTTATGAACCGGAGCGGAAGAGATGAGTGCGGATATTTTGCGCCTCTTCAGTAATTTTCAAATTTTCTGGCGTGCCGAATTTTTCTTGCGGCCTGCTGGAATTTAGAATTTTATAGTTGCGCCGATTGCAAGGCTTCCGTTTAGGACGGCTGCCTTGCCCCATGTCGCGTAATATCCTGCTCCGGCTGCTGTGTTCAGCGAGACATATTTTGTGATTTGCGTATCGGCTGCATGTGAAAAGTCAAAGCTGTATTTTTTTGTGACAGATGATGATGTTGATGCGCTCGCGGCTGAGAAATTCAGGCTGTCTGTTTTCGTGATCCTGAATCCTTTTTCACCTTTAAATTTTTTGAAAAGCGAGCACAACCCGCCAGCAAGTGAATTTTTTGAATTTCTTTTCCAGATAATCGTTAATTTTCCGTCCCAGTCGTTTTTTTCTTCAAAAGAGCCTTCCGCGCCTGTTTTCAGAGAATTTTTTTCTTTGAAGTAAATCGTTAGCTGGCTGTAGCCGCTTACGACCGCGGAGATTTTTGACGGAGTGTCTCTTGGAATTTTTAGCGCGGCAGAAAATGACGTCGTAAACTCATCTTGCTCATAAAAAGAAAAAAGCGGAATAGATCCGTATTTTCCGAAAATATTCAGGGCAGAATTTGCCGCGGTTGCCTTTGCCTGAAAGATGTCGCTTATAGTTGTGGCTGTTCTGATGTCTCTTGAAAAATCAAATTTAAGCGAGCTTGGAATGAAAAAGTCGTATTTGTCTGCGGAGAATCCTCTTTTCCAGCCCAATGAATAAAGCCCTGTGTAGTATGTCGTGAAATCTCCTGACGAGTCTTGTTTGTGTGAAATTTTATAGACGTCTTCTTGAATTTTTTTGCTGGCAAGATCGTAAAAAGGAGCCGCCGCAAGGAGAGCTTTTTTCTCGCCGAGTTTTTCTGCCAGTTTTTTCGCGTCTGAAAAATAGTCTCCGCCTTCTTCTGTGTAAGACGCTGAGCCTGACAGCTTTGTCCAGCTGAATGAAAATCCGTTTTTGCCTTTTGAAAATGGAACCGTGATTTTTACTGTAGAGTCGTCCTTGAATGTTGATGAAGATGAGAATTTGTATATTCCGGCTGATGAAAATGAAATTTCTGGAGCAAGGCTGCAAAGCTGAAAATTATATTTTGTGTTTGCTGAAAAAACTGTTTTACGTTTTTTCGCATTTTCGTCACCCGCTGAAAATTCAAATTTTGAAATATTCTTCCATGATGAAAAATAATTATCTGTTTTGAACTCTGAAGTTGAAGCGGAGGATTTTAGTTTTTGAGAAACGCTTGATTTTGCGGTCAGTGAGAAATTTCCGGCTGAGAAGCTGCTTTCGCCTGAAAGCTCCTGGGAGCGCGACCATGAATTTGAGTCTGTCTTTGCGTCCATAGAAAAAATCAGGGGCAGAGAAAATTTTTCAAACGAGATTTTCGCGCTGTTTTTTTTGGACAGGTTTTCGCTTGCGCCGTTAAAGCTGTAGTTTTCATAAAATGTAAAAGCCTTAAAAATCGGTTCCGCGCTTGAAATGCTGTGTGAGGCTGAGCAAAGAGAAGTTTTTGTGTCTGCGTCCGAGTCTTTTGCGCCAGAAATTGCAATTTTTAGCTTTGAAATCGTCGCCTCGGCGCTTGCCGCTCCTGAAAAAATGCTTTTGTTTTCAAGGCTGTCTGTGTTCAAGGCGGAAGCTGCGCTGCCGTCTGCGCGGATTTTAAGGTCGCTTAGAATCGGAAAGTCGCCGGCTTTTAAAAGTTCGCCGTTTTTTTCAAGATTGAATGAAGCTTTGTCCTG
>CAVDRA010000141.1:0-4944 GCA_963611155.1 bacterium
AAGGCTAAATATATTCTAGCGTTTTGTGAAAAAAAATTTTCAAGGCGGGAAAAAGCCCCTCTTTCTCGCGGCTCGGAGCATCGCTTTTTTCGTAGACTCCATAAGGTTTCACAACTTTTCTAAGCGCATGAAAAATCTCTTTTTTAAAGACTTCAGAGCTTAAAGTTGAAAACTGGCAGACTAAATAAACATTTCCGTCCAAATCGCAATAATGCTCGACTATAAGCCCCGGAATAAAATCCGCTTCGCCGTAAATAAGACGGAACGAATCGCTTTTCTTAAAGTTAAGAAGTCGCAAGCTATAAGCGTTACGGATTCTGTTCAAGTAATATTCTTTCGGATCCGCCATAATCTGATCAGCATGCTCGCTTCCAATCAGGCGGACTGTTATCTTTGATTTTTTATTGATTACGCCAGTTCCCAAAAATCCGCCGGCATTGGCAAAAACTTCGACAACTGAGCCGTCTTCAACTTCAGCTTCCGCAAGCGGAGTCTGCTTTACTTCATTTTCTTCGTTCTGATATTTCACATGGGAAATCTCGTTGTCAAAAATCCAAGGAAATCCCTGCTTTATCTCAAGCTCTTCTCTAGGCTTTAAAAATACGCGCGCAAACATAAATCCTCGTTAAAATCCGTAATCAGTTTTTTCTTTTTTCTCTTCTAGAGGCTGAAAAACCTGGGTCATAACTTCCATTGCCTTTGTTACAGGAATAAAAGTTATTCCATTTTTCACATGGTCAGGTATTTCGTCAAGATCCCGCACATTCGCTCTTGGTATAAAGATTGTCTTGATTCCATTGCGTTTCGCGGCAACTGTTTTCTCTCTCAGGCCGCCGATCGGCATTACTGCCCCTGTCAAGTCAAGCTCGCCTGTCATTGCGACATGAGGCTTCACACATCTTCCAGTCAAAAGAGACATCAAAGTTGTGGCCATTGTGATTCCAGCGCTAGGTCCGTCTTTCGGGGTCGCGCCCTCCGGAATATGAAGATGGATCGTGTTATGCTCAAACCAGCTAGGACTTTTTATTTTGTGCTCGATCGCATACTGCTTTACCCAGTTCATTGCGATCTGAGCAGACTCTTTCATAACATCTCCGAGCTGACCTGTAAGCTGCAAGCCACCCTTCTCGCTCTGGAAAGCGATTGATTCTATCAAAAGCGTGTCGCCGCCCATGCTAGTCCATGCAAGTCCAATGCAAGTTCCAGGGATATCAGCCTTTTTCTGCTCGCTTTCGTCAAAAATCGGCTTTCCAAGATATTTCGGCAAATCATCAGCGGCAATCTCAAATTTCCGCTGTTTCACTTCCTTTATTTCGTCGGCAGAAACCTGTTTTTCAACTTTCGAAAGTTTTTTGGCGTCAGCGGGAATTCCTGCGAGAAGGCTTGTAATCAGCTTTCTGTGAATTTTATCGATGCATTTTTCATAATTACGCACACCGGCTTCTCTCGCATATTCCTCGGCAATTCTGAGAAGCGCATCTTTTGTGTATTTTACCTGCGTTTTTCCAAGACCGTTTTTCACGAGATTTTTCGGAATCAGATACTTTCTTGCAATCTCAAGCTTTTCCTGATCAATATATCCTGAGAGCTGGATAATCTCGGCCCGATCAAGAAGCGGAAGCGGAATCGTGTCGAGAGAATTAGCGGTCAAAATAAAGAACACATTGCTGACATCAAAAGGCAAGTCGAGATAATTGTCGCGGAAATTCACATTCTGCTCAGGATCAAGGACTTCAAGCAACGCCGAAGCCGGGTCTCCGCCAGAATAGCTTGCCCCCATCTTGTCAACTTCGTCTATCAGAAATACAGGAGACTTTGTTTTTGTGATTTTCAGTCCCTGCAAAATTTTTCCAGGCATTGCTCCGACATATGTTCTTCTGTGCCCCTTGATTTCAGCCTCATCACGCACTCCGCCGACAGAAAAACGATAGAAAGGCTTGTTCATCGCCTCCGCAATCGAATGTCCAATTGAAGTTTTTCCGACTCCCGGAGGTCCGACAAGAATCATAATAGAGCCTTTGTTGTCGTTCTTCATTTTTCTGACCGAAAGATACTCCATGATCCGTTTCTTAACGTCGTCCAGACCGTAATGGTCGCGCTCTAGAACCTTGTAAGCATGGACAAGATCATAATTCTCGTCACTTTCATCTTTCCACGGAAGAGAGCAGACAAGCTCAAGATAGTTCCGGGAAACAAAATACTCAGGAGAGCTAGGATCCATAAGCTTGAATTTTTCAAGCTCATTTTCAACAGAATCGTTTATTTCTCCCTCAAACTCAAAGTCTGCGATTCTAGCCCGGAATTTTTGATAATCAGATCCGTCCTCGCCTACTCCAAGCTCATCCTGAATCATCTTCATCTCTTCGCGGAGAAAGTATTCACGCTGGTTTTTCTCGAAATTGTCGTTAAGCTCGTTCTGAATCTTCTTTTGGATCCGAAGCAAATCCTGATCTTTTTTTATGTAGACAAGAACCTGCTCCATCCGCGATCTTACATTTGTCTCCTCAAGAACTTTCTGCTGTTCAGCCTTTTCAATGCTCAAAACAGAGGCGACAAAGTCCGCAATTTTTCCAGGATTGTCGATATTCACCATATTCAACCGCATTTCCTCGGAAAAAAGCGGATTATTCTCAGAGATTTCCTTCATTTCGCTGATTAACGCGCGGGTCAGAGCCTTGACTTCAAAAGTATCGTACTCTTCGTCGTCAAGATACTGCACAGCGGCAATAATCGGATTCACAGAAGATAAGGTTCTGCGGATTTTAAAACGTTTTATTGTCGAGATAAAAATATTGAGTCCGCCGTCAGGAAGATTTATTTTTTTGATAATCCGCCCGACCGTTCCAACTGTGTACAAATCTTTTATTGTCGGAATCTCGCTGTCTGATTTTTTTGAGTCACCCTCATTTTCATTTTTAAGAAGCACAATTCCAACAAATCCGTCGCCGTCATAAGCCTGCTCAACCGCCTTTATATCCTCAACGGCTGTAACCATAATCGGCGTGAAAATTCCCGGAAACATCGGATGCCCGGCCACAGGCAGCAATACAAGCTTCGGCGGAAGCATATCCTCGATCGGAATAATCGACGCGTCAGCGCCAAGTGACTTCAAAGAAAAATGATTCCGCTGTCCGCCGCTAGGCTTTGAAACTTCCTCGACTTTATCGCTTTCAGAATCCGGGGAAGAAGAGTTTTTTTCATCAGATTTCTTATCTGCGTTTTCATCAGAGTTTTCAGAATCAGCTCTATCAGATTCTTTTTCTTCAGTTTTTTCATTTCTTATTGAACCAGGATTTTCAGAATCAGGCTCTTTTGCTTTCTGCTCCAGATTTTCAGCAGTTTCTTCATATATCTCAATTTTTTCGTTGTTGTTTTCGTTGTTTTTATCACTCATAATTTAAATATAATGTTCCAAATATAATTTCGGCAAGATTTATTTAGACTGTTTCAGCCTTGCGATAACCAAAACAGAATCCTGATACCAGTCAACAATCATGGAAAATTCCTGTCTGAAATAGCCGTCGGCATCCGCCTGAATTTTCAAGACATTTCCTGATTTTAGGCTGCTCTCAGGCAAGCTTGAAATCGGAACATATTTTCCTCCGTAAAGAACAGAAAATTTCGTGATTTTCGTGATTTCCCTGTCCGTATCAGCGTCATAGGCGCGAACCTGAAGCGAAACAGGCCGAGAAACTTTCTGCAGATTGTCAAAGCTGATATTGACCGCTTCTTTGCTCACGGCGAAAGATTCCCAGATCAGATACGAACCGATCAGAACTTTTACGCGGTATCTTCCGTCTCTAAGATATGCGGATTTTGTCGAAAAATATTTTATATTGTTTCTATTCAGGACAGTTGTTGAAATTCCGTCTTTTGTGCGGGAGACAATTCCGGCGGAAGGCTTAAAATCACGCTGCGAACCTTTCACCTCAGGAAGGCCGTCCTTTTTCTCGTCAAAAAAATAAGCCTTTACAGGAACGTCCATTCCATAAATATTGTTCTGGATTCCGGCGACAGGCGCAATGAGATTCAAGGTTACAGGCCTGTACCAATGGCTCAGCAGTGTTTCATGAAAAAATCCCTGTTTCCAGCCATAAACACAAAGGCAGACAATAGCGGCGGCGCAGGCAGCTCCAGCAGAAATTTTTGCGGCAAGATGGGACTTTTTCTCAAACACAGGAGTCTTAAACTGCCCTTTTGCGGCGATAATCTGCGCAAGGCAAATTCTTATCTGATGAGTGTCAAATTCGCTGAGATATTTTCTTATGACCTTAATCACACCGTCAATTGTCTGATAGCGTTTCTCAGGATTTCCTTTGAGCATCTTTTTTATCATGCGGCAGATCACAGGAGGAATTTTCTTGTCGAATTTTCGGGGATTCGTATATTTTCCCTTGTTTATAAGGCGAAGATTATCCTCGCTTATTTTTCCGGGAAAAGGCTTTGTGCCTGTGAGCATTTCGTAAAGCATTACGCCCATCGAATAAATGTCTGCGCGCTGATCAACTGAGCGGCTGTCCGTAATTTGCTCCGGACTCATATAAGCTGGAGTTCCGAGAGTCACACCGGACATTGTAACGTCTTCAGCTGTCTTTGTTACAATCTTGTCTGATTTTGTGACTGCAATTTCCTCGATTTTATCGCTAGCGGCAATTCCGAAATCCGCAAGCTTAACTTCCGCGCGGCGTGAAATCAGAATATTGCCAGGCTTGATGTCGCGGTGAACAATTCCGCGGTCGTGCGCAAATTTCAGGGCATAGCAGGCATCGAGAAAAACGAGAAGAGCGACTTCAGTTCCGAGGTTTCCCTGTTTTTCAAGCATCTGCGAAAGCGACAGACCGTCAACAAATTCCTCTACAATATAATGGCTCGTTCCTTCAACAAAATAGTCAAAAAGATGGACAATATAAGGACTTTGCATATCAAGAAGAATCTGGGCCTCTC
>CAVDRA010000142.1:0-4923 GCA_963611155.1 bacterium
GGGAATGGGCAGGCATATATTTCGGAGAAAAACTGTAGAAACTCCGCCGCACGGACTCGGCAAAAAAGCAACGGCACGGAAGCAGTAACGGAAGATTCAATTGCGCTTGGATAATATTTTGGACGAAGATTCTATAAAGCAGAAAAAGTTTCCGAAAGCTACGCATTTTTCTCTATTACAATGCCCAGCTTTCCGCGGTTCCGCCTTCCGGCTTCATTGCCGCGCTTCGCATGCGCTCGCTTGCAACGGCTGCGCCGCCGCTACAATCTGGCGTAGCATTTTTTTCTTTGCCGCTTTTCCCGCTTTGTTTTTTGCTTTTTCAAAAAAAACATTCGCGCAAAACGCTTTTCCACAAAGACAAAACCCAAATTTCCAAAATCAAGAAGAAACTTCATCTTTCGATCTGAATTCAGAAAGGCTCTATGAAGATTTGTCTTCATTATCGATGCCCGAAAAAATCGATCCGGACGAGCTTGAGCCTTTTTATATTGACGAGGAGGAAACGAAACTTATTCTAAGGCTCCCCGGCAAAACTCCCGGAATCATAAAAAAAGCAGGCGGCATTTCCGTTCCTGAAACAGACTACGCGCAAAATCAAGTCAGAAAATTCATTTCGCAATATCTGACAAAACGCGGAAACGAAAACTTAAGCGCAATTCTTGAAAACGCAGAAAGCTACAGGCTTTTTATCAGAAAAGAGCTTGCCAGCAGAAAAATGCCGAAAGCTCTCGAATATTTGCCGGTGGTTGAAAGCGAATATAAAATCAGCGCGAAATCAAGAAGCGGCGCGCTGGGAATGTGGCAGTTCATGGAAAATTCAATCTCGCCGTTCATGCAAAAAAATGAATGGATTGATGAGCGGCTTGATCCGTGGATTTCTACAAAAGCGGCGCTTTCAAAACTTCAGGACAATTACGAAATATTCAACGACTGGGCGCTTGCAATCGCCGCCTACAACTGCGGAGCCGGCGCAATGCGGAAAATTCTTGAAAACGCAGAAGAAAAATCATTCTGGATCATAGCCGAAAAAGGGCTTTTGCGCGACGAAAGCGTAAATTACATTCCAAAACTGATTGCAATCACAGAAATTTCAGAGCATCCGGAACGCTACGGCCTATTTCTTCCGGAAATTCCAAAATATGCAGAGCTTTACTACAACAGCTTCGATTATGTTGAAATTGAAAACCAAACAGATTTGTCCGCGCTTTCCTTAGAGCTAAGACTCGATTTTAGGGAATTAAAGCGCTTAAACAATTCTCTTGTGCAAGACAAAACACCGCCGAAAAATTTTCTCGCCGGGAAAAAATACACGCTCCGGCTTCCGCCCGGACTCGGAGAGACATTTTACGAGCTGTTCGGAAAAGATTTTTAGATTTTATTTTGAATTGCCATCTGATTTTCCGTTTTTGTTTTTTATCTTCCGCCTTTATTTTGAAGCAAAAACGTCCGAAACTTAAAAAGAGGAAGTGGGATTTTGAGAAGATTTTTTATTTCATCGTTATTATTTTTTTCAGCATTTTCTTCAGTTTCATTTGCGGAAGATCTCGCGGTCAGAAATATAATTTCATCAGAAAGCAGAATTGACTGGACAAAACAAGAATTTATATCTGATGTTTATCTTGACACGCAAAAAGCAGAAATCGCAATTCCGTCGGGGAAAAAAACAGCAACGAGCGTTGTCGAAAAACAGCTTCCAGCGCTAATAAAAGATCCGCTTCTTTCGATAAATGTCAGCTCTGACAAGCAGCTCGGAGACTTGCTGCTAGACGGAAGCCTTACGCTCGAGCAAATCGCCGATTTAATTGACGAGGGAAAAAAATCTCCGGGAATTTTCACAAACGGCACGCTCGTCATGAAAACCGTACACACTCTAAATCTCAAGGAAATTTCATCGCTTTTGATAAAGCACCGTTTTCCATACAAAAATCCGAAACCGATTGAAGCTGTCGCTTCCCGCGCCTACTCCGGAATTATCATCGACGCAAGAGGAAAGCTTAAAGTGCACGGAGAATTTGTTGAAGACCAGGCCGAGCCAAGCTTTTTTCCGAAAATCTGGGACAAAGAGATGAATCTTATTTACGAGCGGAACATGGCGGAGCCTGAAAACGTGAGCAAAAACGGTCTTGTGCGCTATGACTGGAGAGATGACGAGTCGCTTTACCAGGACAGAATCGGGCGGGACCCGCTTAGAATCCACGCAAGGGAAGTTTACGGAGAAATCAGAACTGACCCTGTTATCTCGCGAGAAGATGCGCTGAAAATTCTCACAGTTCCGGAAAATCTCGAGCTTTTGCACAAAGGAAAAGTTGTTGTCCTTCTTGACCAGGATTCGCTTCAGAAAACCGTGACAGTTCCTGAAAAAACGGCAGAATATTATGCGGTTTTCCGGGAAATCAAACAGTATGCGCTCACAAAAGATGACGTTCCTGTTATCCATGACTCTGAAAACGGAATTCAGCTTTTATATGACTTGAAATTTGTTGCTGACCAGGCTGTTCTTCTTGACTCAGAAATTCCGAAAGTCAGAAATCTCGCTGAAATCTTAAAGAAGATAAACGAAAACAACGCGTTCACAATTCTTGTCGAAGGACACACTGCCGATGTGAATAAGCCGGACGGTCAAATGCGCCTTTCAGTCGAGAGAACGCAGGCGATTATCGACGAGCTTGTAAAAGCAGGTCTCCCGCGCGGCATTTTCAGCTACAAAGGCTACGGAGGCACACAGCCGATAGCAACTAACGCCACACCGGAAGGAAGAGCTTTAAACAGGCGGGTAATCATAACAGCAAGGCCTAAAGCTACTTACATCCAGCGCTACTGAAACTGAAAAATCAAAAATGCTCTGGAAGTTCAACAGAATAAAAACGGAGAATAATATGAAAAGAAACGCTGCATTTTTAGCTTTTTCGCTGCTGTTTTCTTCAATCTATGCCGAGACGGCATTTACCGGAAAAACCGGAATCGCGTCAAAATTTGTCAACCAGCAGCCAAGAAATTTTGATCCGGCAATGACCATCGACGGATTTTTTGCAAGCCAGATAAATTTCGGAACAAATTTTCTAGTCCGCACAGAAATATCGCTTCAGACCGAAGACATCTATGACGATTTTTTCTCGGAAACTGAATCTATTTTCCGCTTTGACGAGCTTTCCGCAACTTACATAAAACCATTTTACGGAATCACACATTTTTTCAGTCTTTTTCTTGGAACATTCGAGCCGATCGGAAAACAGTCTTTTTTGCAGCACAATCTGGGAGTCGAAGATTTTTCCTCGCCGCTTACTGAAAACTATCTGAATCTTAACGGCTGCAACGTCTACGATTTTTACGGATACGGAGGAGCCTACTCTTTCAGGTTTAACTCTCTTCCGGTTTCAAGCGGAATTCTTGTCTACAAGAACAATAAAAACGATGATGATATATCGCAGCTGAACGGAGACTTTCGTCTAGGAACGGCATTCAGGTATTTGACATCTGACAGCACAATCGGAATAAGCGCGCCGATGAACACAGTCAACGCCCAGGGAGACGATGTGATTCTTTTGATTGACACAATTTATCTTCACGCGGGAATTGACGCCATGCTCGGCGAAAGAAACGGCTCAGGGCTTTTCCTGCAGGCAGGTTTTGAAAATCTTCCGGTCCGCTCTCCATCTTTGGAAACAAAAATCAACGCAAAGGATTTTTATTTGCTTTTCGAGCCGAGAATTCACGCCGCGCCATATTGGCTGAACCTTTCATTCTACAATATTCCGGAAGACAAATGCAAAAAAACGCTTCTTCTTGATGACATGCTGGGATTTAATGCGTCATTCATCACTGACAAATTCTCGTTCAAGAATCTAGTAATGAAAACCGGAATTCACTGCGCTCTCAGTTTTGAAGATAAAGATATGATGGATTTTAAGGACGACGATTTCTGGTCATCAAAAAACATAAAGCTTTCTCCATTTGCAAAAATCGACTGCATGAAAGGCGAGCTCAATCTTCTTTTCCAGTTCAATATCACAAAAATCATTGACTCTGACTCAGAAGCTCTTAAATTCACTGCGGGCTACAAAAGAACGCTTTAGCATAAAAAAAGCGGCTTTAAGCCGGAAAACTTAAAACCGCCAAATTATTTTTCAAGCAAAAAACTACAGAACCAATTTTGAAAGGCGTCTGCACGCTTCCTCGATGTCTGCGCGGTGGCCGAACGAGCTGAATCTTATGAAGCTCTCGCCGGAAGGCCCGAAGCCGGATCCTGGAGTTGTAACAACGTGGCACTCGTCAAGAATCTTGTCAAAAACATCCCAGCTTTTTTTGCCTGGAAATTTTGCCCAGACATAAGGGCCGTTTCCAGTAAAGAACGCCTGAACGCCGGCTTTTCTGAAATTTTCGCTGTCCAAAGTAGACTTTATCAATTTTCCGTTTTCAAGATAATAATCAACCTGCTCAGTCATGTCTTTCAAGCCCTGCTCGTCAAGAGCCGCAAGTCCGCCAGCCTGAGCAATATTTGAAGCTCCGTTGAACAATGTTGTCATGACGCGGTTCCAGTCGCGGTTCACGCTTGAACCATCAGCAAATTTCAGCTCGTTAGGAACAACGGACCAGCCAAGCCGTACTCCTGTGAATCCTGCCGGTTTTGAGAACGAATTCACTTCAATTGCGCAAGTTTTAGCTCCTGGAATTTCGTAAATCGTCTTGGGAAGATTTTCGTCGCGGATAAAGGCAAAGTATGCCGCGTCGTAAATGATAATGCATCCGTTTTCGTTAGCGAAATCAACGAGGCGGGAAAGCTGCTCTCTTGTCGCAGTCGCGCCGGTCGGGTTGTTAGGCGAACAAATGTAAATCAATGTGTTTTTTTCGATTTTTGCCAAATCAGGAAAAAAATCATTCTCTTCAGTACAAGGAAGATAAGTGATTCCATCGTATCCGTTTCCG
>CAVDRA010000143.1:0-4911 GCA_963611155.1 bacterium
CAATGGGGGGGGGTATTTGTATTTTACCGACTTTTAAGTTTTTTTGCGTTAGGGCATGGAAGCTGTGCGCTTTAAAAGCGCAAAATTAGTTCCGGAGCGCAGCGGAGGAATGAGCGGATAGCGAAGGCTGGAAGGCTCGACGGCGCGTAGCGCCGGAACGCCCAGAAATAAAAAAAAAGCGCCGCAAAGGGCGCTTCATTTGTTTTTTTATCTGAAAACTATTTCATCAGTTCGCGGTATTTTTTTGCAAGGCGGGCTGATTTTTTTGCTGCTAAGCCGCAGTAGTTTGCCGGATGTTCAAAGAAATTTGCCGGGTTTTCTACGCCGAGTTTTTCGAGCTGGGCTGTGATGTTCTTGTATTCCTTTTCGTGGGTTTTGAGCACTTCAAAGAAAGTTTTTCCGGATTTTTCGGCTTCAAGGGTAATCTGGCGGATAATTTCGTGTCCGTCGTTGTAGCCTGCTTCCCCAAGCAAGATGTATGCCGGTTCTGCAAGGACTCCGCCCTTAACTTTTCCGCCTGCGCTTTCAAGATTTTTTGCCATGTTGTCGCGGTCTGCCTGAAGTCCCTTTACTACGGAATTCATTCTTGCAACTGCCATCGTAAATCCTGCGATATAGTCTGTGATAAAACGCTGACTTGCTGAGTTTGAAAGGTCACGCTGATGTTCTGAAATCTGATCCATGTAGAACGTGATTACGCGCGGGCACATTGCCTTCCACAGGGATTTTACGTGTTCGCTGTTCCACGGATTGCGTTTCTGCGGCATCGTCGATGAGCCGACCTGTGTTGCTGCAAAATATTCAAACACTTCACCGATTTCTGAACGCTGAAGATTGCGGAGGTCATCTGCAAGGTTTGCGATGATTCCGAATGCAACGTTCATTTCGAGCAGAAGGCGGAGGACATGCTCTGCTTCCACAAGCTGGTTTGAATATTCTGACGGTTTGATTCCTAAGAATTCCGTGTAGATGCGTTCAAGTTCTTCCGGGTCTTTTACAATCATTGAAGGACCGTTGTAAGAACCGACAGGACCTGCGAGTTTTCCGACAAGGTCGTTTGAAAGTTCTTCGATTTTTAAGATTGATTTTCCGAGGCGGGCAACGAATTCTGCAATTTCCCAGCCGAAAGTGATTGGAACTGCGTGCTGACCGTGTGTGCGTCCAACCTGCGGAGTTGCACTTTCGCGTTCTGCAATGTCGCAGAGGTAGTTTTCAAGTTTTTTGAGTTCAGGAAGCACAACATTTTTTGTAACATCGCGCATGCGGCAGGAAAGAGCCGTGTCCAGAATATCAACTGAAGTTGCGCCAAGGTGAATGAGCGGTCCGATTTTTGAATCAACCTTTGTCTTCATTACGTTTACGAGCGCGCGGATATTGTGCTTTGTCTTTTCTTCTTCTGCGTAAACTTCTTCAGGGTCAATGTTTGCAGCAACGTCGTCCAGAGTTTTTGCAAGTTCGTCCGTGAGTTCTCCTCGAACCTTAAGATGAGCCTTTACGAGGGCTGCTTCGCACTTTGCGCACGAGCGGATTGAAGCCTGTTCAGAAATATACCGTGAAAGTCCGTCAAAAACCGCCTTTTCAGAAAGCGAATAGCGGTGGTCAATACAAGAAAGATTTTCAAAAATGTTACGTGTTTCCATAAATAAAATTATAGTGAAACGGTGAACAATGAACAATTAAATTAATAATCCGGATTAATAATCCTGATAAATTAACGATTCGGATTGCCGGAAAAAACGCTGCGGTAATTTTTGAAATGACATAAAAATTTACCGGCTATTGACGCCTCTTAAGAATCAATTTCCTTCTTTTTTCATTGCGTCCACCAAAGCAATCACTAAATTTTTGTCGTGTTCTGAAAGCTCCTGAAAATTTCTGTAAAGCTGCCGTGTTTTTGAGTCTGCGGAGTCTGAATTGAATTTCTGGTCTTTTCCGGTAACAAGGTATTCTACGGAAACGTGAAGCGCCTGCGCAATTTTTACTGCTGATTCTGCGATTGGCGCCGTGCATTTTTCAGCAAGATAATGGTCGATTGTCCCCTTTGGCACGCCGCTTTTGTCAGCAAGCTCTTTTACAATCATTCCCTGATACTTTAGCTCGTCTTTTAAGTTTTCCCGAAATCCCATTCCTGTATGATTAATCAACGATGATTATTTTTGTGTGGCGATATGCAAACAAGTCAGTTTTCTGATATTGTGTTAATCATATTTGATTAATAAATTGTGGGAAAATTATCATGATATTCAGTTCTGTTACTTTTCTTGTTTTTTTTCTTCCGGCTGTGCTTGTCTTTTATTATTGTCTTCCATCGAGAAAATGGAGAAACACAATTCTTTTGCTTTTCAGCCTGTTTTTCTATGCCTGGGGCGAGCCGAAAAATATCTTTCTGATGATATTGTCAATTGTCTTCAACTTTAACATGGGAATATTTATCGCGCGGAAAGACGGGAGAAAGCGGAAATGTCTTCTCGCGCTTTCAGTTTTTGCTGATTTTGCTTTGCTTTTTGTTTTTAAGTATCTTGGCTTTTCCTGCAAAATCTTTAATGAGATTCTCGGAGCTTTGCACAGTCCAGTCTTGGCAAAGATTAATCTTGCTCTTCCGGTTGGAATTTCTTTTTATACTTTTCAGGAAGTTTCTTATCTTGTTGATGTCTACAGAAAATCAGATTCTGCCGAGGAAAATATTTTAGATTTTGCGCTTTTTGTCTCGTTTTTTCCGCAGCTTGTTGCAGGACCTATTGTGCGCTATTCGTCTATTTCAAGCCAAATATCTTTTAGAAATGAAAGTGTTCAAAAATTTGCTTATGGCGCGCGCCGGTTTGTAATCGGGCTTTCAAAAAAAATTCTGCTTGCGAACAATTTCGCTTTTATATGCGACACGATTTACAGCTCCAGTTTTTCTTCGTATGGCACATTGATTTCATGGCTTGCCTGTTTTTCTTATTTTTTTCAGATTTATTTTGATTTTTCAGGATATTCTGACATGGCGATTGGACTTGCCTCCCTTTTTGGATTTAGCTTGCCGGAAAATTTTAATTATCCTTACGCGGCTGTTTCCGTGAGCGATTTTTGGCGCAGATGGCACATGACGCTCACAGGCTTTTTCCGGGATTATCTTTATATTCCTCTCGGCGGAAACCGGAATGGCAGGCTGAAGACATGGCGGAACCGCATGGCGGTTTTTCTTGCGACTGGAATTTGGCATGGGGCGGCCTTTAATTTTGTTTTTTGGGGAATATTTCACGGAATCCTTACGGTTCTGGAAAATATTCTTGGGCTTGACAAGAAAAAAAGCGTCTCCTGTGATTTTGCCGGCCGCGGCAGGCGGGTGAAAACTGTTTTGACCGCAGTTTTTCGCCATGCTTTGACTTTGCTTTTTATCTCGCTTCTTTGGGTTTTGTTCAGAAACGGCACAAAAAATTCTGTGAAAATCCTGCTGAAAATGTTCGGGCTTGATTACTGTATTTTACTTGGAGGCGGAGCTGTTTCTGCAGGTTTTGACAGCATGCTGATTTTAAAGGTTTTGAACTTGAAAACGCTGGCTGTTTTTTTCGCTGGAATTTTCGCGTCTTTTCCATGGTGGAAGCCTGTGTTTTCGGAATTCAAAAAAATTGATTCTCCGGAAAGAATTTTATTTTCAAAAATATTTTTTGCAGCGCGCGATTGTTCTTTGATTTTGCTTCTTGCGCTTTGCTTTTCGAGTCTTGCGGGCGAATCTTATAACCCGTTCATTTATTTTAGATTTTAATTCGATGTAAAGAGGTAAAAATGAAAAAAGATAAAATTTTCATTCTGGTTTTCTGCGCGATGATTTTTCTTCCGGCTGTTTTTCTTGATACAAAAAGCGAGGTTTCAAAAGCTGAAAAAAGAAATATGGCGAAGCTGCCGCATTTGATTGAAAACGGAAAAATCAGCGGAAAGTTTTTTGAGGGAAGCTATTACGAGAGTTATTTTAACGACAGGTTTG
Source organism: bacterium (assembly GCA_963611155.1). Lineage (GTDB taxonomy): Bacteria > Spirochaetota > Spirochaetia > Treponematales > Treponemataceae > Treponema_D. Next base: position 3,968 of record CAVDRA010000143.1, read on the forward strand.
GCGGAAGAGAGGAATTTGCCCGGGCAGAATCTTTTATAGAGTCAAAATTAGTGGCTTTTCCTTTTAGCGACCGCGCAATAAAGGGAAAAAACGGCTGGCTTTTTTTTATCGACAAGAATGACGGAGACAACGCACAGGATTTTTTGAAGCGGAATCTTCTTGATGAGCGAAAAGCCGCCATTTTTCGGGAAAACGTCAGAAAAACGGCTGATTTTTGCAGGAAAAATAAAATCAAATTCCTTTTTCTAATCGGTCCGAACAAACATTCTGTTTATCCTGAAAATTATCCTCTTGATGAGCGTCCTGACGGAATAACCCGCGCAGATCAAATCAGTAGAATTTTTAAGGAAATGGATATTGCGTGCGTTTTTCCGCGTGACTATTTGATTTCATGCAAGACAAAAGACAGTCTTCCGCTTTATTACGAGACCGACACCCACTGGAATCCGCTCGGCGCTTTTCGCGCTTTTGAAAAACTTAAAATTGAGATTGAAAAAATGTTTCCGGATACTGTTTTTCCGGAAATAAAATATGAAATAAAATCACAAACTGATTATACCGTCCGTGATTTAATGCCGATGCTCCGGATCGGAAAAATGAAAAGCACAAATGTCACGCTTTTTCCAGCTGGAAAGCCTGGCGGAACAGCAGAAAATTCTGATTTTTATAAATATCTAAAAAATGAGGGCATAAAAGGCGTTCACACAGTTTCTGCCGGCAAATCGCTTCCGCGGGCGCTGATTTACCGCGACTCATTTTTTTCTTCGCTGGAGCCTTTTGTTTCTCCGCTTTTTTCTGAAGCAGAATACATATGGAAACGCTTCGGCAAGGAAGACGAAAGTTACGTTAATGAATACAAGCCTGACATTATAATTTTCGAGGCTGTTGAGCGCGCCGCGCCTTCGATATATTGAAATCCGGATTCATCCGGAAAATTCTTCCGG
>CAVDRA010000144.1:0-4911 GCA_963611155.1 bacterium
CCGAAATTTCAGGATCGTAATCATCTTTTGAAGAATACCAGTTTTCTTCCATGCTAAATCATTTTCTCCAGCTCGTGATATTGATATTGCAGCCGATTTTCAAAATCTGAAGACGTTAATTTTGTTCATCGTGCAGACTTTTCAAACATCTGCTCCAAAAGATATTTTCCGCTTGCGGTCTTGAACACATTTTCTTTCATTGCAGGAACTGATTCTCTTTTGCAGTAGCCTTCCATTACATTCACAATAAAGTCCGCCTCAACAAGAATCTGAAAATCAATGCCGTCAATCGCCTTGTATGTGTGGTGGTGGCCGATTATAAAACAGATCCGCTCAACGTCCGCGCAAGGAAGCGAAAGCGGCTCAAGAAGTTTCCGCGCGATTGCAGGACCTTCTGCCTCCTGGTGCTCGGGCCGGCTGTTTCCGTATTTTTCCTTGCTTATTTTTACGCCGATGTCATGAAGATACGCCGCGACCTCTGTTATAAAAAGTGTATGCCCGTCCACGTTTTCCATCTGCGCGATAAGCCGGCTATAGCCATGGACTGCCATCAAGTGATGAATGTTCGGGCCGTCCGGATCGTAGTCAAAAATCAGTTTTAAAAGCGCGGTCAAGTTCATAAACTTCTCCCCTAAAACAAATTAAGTCTATTATTTTTTTACAAGACGACTGAGTATATCATCTTATAAAGGGCACCGCAAAGCATGCAAAAAGAATTCCGCCGTGTCTTTGAATTCACACGGAATTTGAAAACAGTCTGCTTTTACAGTAAACTACTCGGACTATGTTTTCCGCACTTTACAATATAATCATTCTTCCGCTTAATACACTTCTTGAATTTTTTTATCAGTTTTTATATGAAGCCACACGAAACGAAGGCGTGGCTGTTATTGGACTTAGTTTTGTTGTAACGCTCTGCACTCTTCCGCTTTACATGGTTGCTGAAGGCTGGCAGGAAAAAGAGCGGGAAACACAGGCTGCTCTCAAACCTGGAATTGAAAGAATCAAAAAATTCTTTAAGGGCGACGAACAGTACATGATTTTAAACACTTTCTACCGCCAGAATCATTACAGCCCGATTATGGCCTTGCGCTCAAGTTTTAGCCTTTTAATCCAGATTCCTTTTTTTCTTGCCGCCTATCATTTTCTTTCTGATTTGGGAACTTTAAAAGGCGTTTCGTTTCTTTTTGTGAAGGATTTTGGTTCTCCTGACGCGACTTTTCATATTGGCTCTTTTGCAGTAAATATTCTGCCGATTGCAATGACAATAATTAACTGTGTTTCAGGCGCACTTTATTCAAAAGGACATGCCGCAAAGGAAAAAATTCAGATTTACGCTTTCGCGGCGATTTTTCTTGTTGTTTTGTATAATTCTCCGGCAGGTCTTGTAGTCTACTGGACAATGAACAATATTCTTTCTCTCGTAAAAAATATTTTCTACAAATTAAAGCAGCCGAAAAAAGTTCTTTACATTATTTTGTGCATTTTTGCCGCGCTTTGCGTTGTTTCGCCTTTTACGATTCTTTCTTCTTCAAAAAGCGGATTTAAAAAAGTGATTTTAGTTCTTGGAATTATTCTCCCGTTTATTCCTTTTGCTGTAAAAAAACTTGCGCAGATTACAGACAATTCTTTTAAAATTCTTGAGCAAAACAAAAAACTCCGCACTTCTCTTTTCTCTTTTTCTGCCATTGCGCTCGCCGTTCTTTCGGGGCTTGCGATTCCTTCAATTATTATGGAAAGCGAGCCGAACAATTACTGCTATGTTGACAGCTATAAGTCTCCGTTTGTGTTTTTGTCTACAACGTTTTTTCAGGCGGTCGGATTTTTTATTTTATGGCCGTCGTGCTTTTACGCGCTTTTTTCTGTGAGAATCAAAAAAATTCTGGCTCTTCTTTTTACAGCCGGTGCATTTATTGCAGTTGTAAACACCTTTATTTTTGGCGGACACTACGGACCGGTTGAAGCATGGCTTGAGTTTATGCAGCCTCAGGTTTTTACTCCGAAACTTTATGAAATTGTTTTGAATCTGTCAGTTTTAGCAGCAATTTTTGCTCTTTTTGTGATTCTTCTTGCTAAATTTCCGAAAATTGCCCGGTCGCTTTCTGTGATTTTAGTTCTTTCACTTGGTGCGGTTTCTTTAAGGAATATCGCTTCAATTCAGAATGCCTACAAAAATCTTGCCGTTCCGTCTTATAACAATGAGCTTGAGCCGATTTTCTCGCTTTCAAAAACTCATAAGAATGTGATTGTCTTAATGCAGGACAGGCTTTTTAATCCTTATATTCCATATATTTTTGAAGAGCTCCCGGATTTAAAGCAGAAATTTGACGGATTTGTAAACTATCCTAACACAGTTTCCATGGGAAAACTTACGATGATTGGAACTCCAGGCCTTTTTGGCGGCTACGACTACACTCCTCACAGAATGAACGAGCGCGCCGTTGAAGAAAGCGAAAAAACACTTCAGGACAAACATTCAGAAGCTCTTTTGACGCTTCCTTTGATTTTTACAAAAAACGGATACAAAGCTTATGTAGCAAACCTTCCTTACGAAAATTATCTTGAGCAGCCTGAAAGCAATATGTATCTTAAAAATCCAGACCTTGAGCAAAACGGAATAAAGGTCGAAAGCTATACCGACCCGGACGAAAATCCTTACATTATAAAATATGAAGGACATGAAGAAATTCAACACAACCGCGTTCTTGGAACTTATACAAGCTATTGGTACGCAAAGCACGGAATGGAAAAAGAGCCTTACATAAGCACTCAGATTTTCAGAAATTTTATCTGGTTTTCTTTCTTTAAGATGGTTCCGCCCTGCATACGGGGGGGAGTATACCACAGAGACTACTGGCTTTCTTACAACAAATGGGACAATTCTGCCCGCTTTATCGATAACTACGCCGTGGTTGACTATCTTCCAGAACTTACAAAAATCGATGACGAAAAGCCTTCCTTTATTCTTCTCGACAACGAGGCAACCCACGAGCCTACAGCTCTCCAAGCGCCACAATACGATTTTAGAAAAACAAAGGACATTACAAACAAGGGAAACAGCCCGCTTAAAAACGAAGACGCTTTCAGCACAAGCTGCGGAATTTTTAACCGGCTGTCAGAATTTTTTGAATACATGAAAGAAAACGGCGTTTATGACAACACAAAAATAATCATTGTTTCTGACCACGGCTCATTCAGCGGGGGAGCAAAATCTAATCTTCCATCATTAGAAGGAGACTTAAAAGTAAATCCGCAGAACTTTGTGGCTTCACTTTTAGTAAAGGATTTTTACGCCCACGGAGAAATTAAAGATGACTACACATTTATGACAAACGCAGACACTCCATATCTTGCAACAAAAGATGTGATAGAAAGCGCAGTTCATCCGTTTACTCACAGGCCTTTAAAAGTTGAAAACAAAAATGACTACACAATCTTGAACAACGCTCCGGCTCAAAGCACAAGAATCCGGAAAGAAAAAGCGTTTAATGTGAAGGACAGTGAATGGTTCACTGTAAAAGACAGCGTATTTGAATCAAAAAACTGGGGAAAATATGGCAACAGCAAATGACTTTACTAGCCGCACTTTCAGTCACCCCTGATTCGTGGTACAATATATGCGGCAATATTTGTGTTGACACTAAGTTGACACTAACTGAAAAAGAATGAATTAAATATATTCTGGCGGAAAATCACTGCAGAATCCTGCATAAAGATATTTTTGCTAGAAATTGAAGGAGAATTTAATACTATGACAGAAGTTGAATTTGATTACTTAATGGCGACCCGCCGCAAGGAAGACACATCATCATTCAATAAAGACACTGTCCTTTCGTGCCAGAAAGCAGGCTGGGTTAAAAACGGCAGGGTAACCGACGAAGGAATGGAAGCACTTGCTCCTTATAAAGTTGACAATGCAATCATCATGGCGGCTGGCCGCTCGAGAAGATGCATGCCTCTTTCAAATTATCTTCCGAAGGGACTTTTTGAAATCAAGGGCGACACCATGGTTGAACGACAGATCAAGCAGCTTCACGACGCCGGAATCAAGGAAATAGTCCTCGTTGTAGGCTACTTAAAAGAACGCTACTACGAAATGGCAAAAAAATATCCTGAACTTATCGTAATCGACAACAACGAATGGGAAGAAAAAAACAATATGTCTTCCCTTTACGCTGCAAAAGATTACATCAAAGCGTCTTACATCTGCTGTTCGGACAACTGGTTTGCACACAACGTTTACCGCGACTATGTTTACGACTCTTACTATGCCTGCCTCTACTCTGACGAATTCTGCAATGAATACTGCGTCAAGGGACTCGACGACAACGGCTACATGACTGAAGTAAAGAAAGGCGGAGAAAAATCATGGTACACGATCGGTGAAGCCTTCTTCTCAAAATCTTTTTCTAAAAAATTTGTTGACCTGATGGTAAAGGAATATTACGACCCGGAAATGAAATACATGCTCTGGGACGATTTCCAGATTAAGCACATCAAAGAACTTTTGATGAAAATCAAGCGCTACGACGACTCAGAATGCAAGGAATTCGACACGACGGAAGACATCCTTCAGTTCTACCCTAACTTCAAGGATTTTATTGACCAGTTTTTCCAGGAAGATGAATTGATCAACTCTACGCAGCGCATCAGCTATCTTTCAAATTATTCTGACATCAAGCAGTATTCGGTTGTTGCAACTGAACAGCTCAAAGGCCGAATGCACGTCAACGAAAATCTTTTCGGACCAAGTCCTAAATGTCTTGACGCACTCCACAACGCAACGATGGAAGACCTCTATCTTTACGACCTGACCCGCGAAGATGACCTTGCCGTAGAAATTTCAAAAATCACGGAACTTTCAACGGATTCGATTTTCATTCATTCGGGGTCTTCCGACGTAATCAAGAC
>CAVDRA010000145.1:0-4811 GCA_963611155.1 bacterium
GGCTATTTGACCGACGGCACTTGCTACAAGGGAAAGCTGGTGCGGCTTACGGGGCAGAGGCTGAAAGTCGCCGGGGAAGATGAAGACAAAACCGGAATTTTCTTTGCCGGTCAGGACGAAAACGGATCTCATTCGGCAGATGAAAGCACCTGGCTCAAAGTCACGAACATCGGAACTAACACGCCTTCGGTCCTTGAATTCTATCCGCCGGAAGGCGTGAGCGAGGGAAAAAGCTACTCGCTGATTTTAAGGACTGCAAGCGGAAACGGAAGCCGTGTGAACAAGACTGTGCGCGAGGCGGTCTGGAACGGAAGTGTGAGCGTGAAAGCGGCTGAATAACGGAATAAAAACCGCGGCAGGCGGATTCTCTCCGTCTGCCAGCTTTTCTACAATACTTTCTATATCTTGATACAGTTTCAAATAAGCCTAGAAATATAATTGTCATTGATGTAAAAAAAGCAGTTGACAATGGATACTGGGAATTTGTTGACACTGTGGCGCATGAAGCTGGCATGCTGTTCAACAAGAAAAGGGATTGATTAGAGTCAATTCTAAAAATCAGGTGCGCTTCTCTCCTGGTTTAGAAAAGCTAGAAAAAGATGCGGCTGAGGTTGCAAACTATCTTTTAAATAAATATAAAAAGGCTGTTTAAGAATTTTTTCTTTTAAACAAAAAATTGCGGCATATGTATTGTTTTTATCAATGCGTATGCCGTTTTCTAAAGGCGGTAAAATTTTATGAAAAAATCGGCTCTGTTTTTTATGATTCTTCTTGCGGGATTTTTCGCTTTTGCAAAGAATTTGACTCCAGAAAAACTTGCGGAAAACACAGCGGAAAAGGCAATGAGTTATTTTTTGAGCAGCGGAAAAATGCCGGAAAATTTAGATGAGATTTCTGTCCCGCAGGAAGAGACTTTAAAAATCACGCTTGAAAGAAAATCTTCTGGAAAAGTTTCCATAAAAGTTGTGAACATTAATTTTGAAAAGCAGCAGAAAGAATTCAATGAGCACCCGAGACTTTGTCCGCCGTCAGACGTGAAAGAATGTGAAATCATTTATGAAGTCAAAAAATCCGGGGCGGAGCATATTTTTACGATTTTTTGCGACGGAAAAAAATCGTATTTGTGCAAAAAAGATTCAGGCGGAAAAAGACGGATTTAAGCCGATTGCAGAAAAGTCATTATTAGGAAAACGGAAGAATAAAAAACTTTTTGCGGCGCTGCATATTTTGATTCCGGGGCTTTTCCGGCGGAAATCTCTTTCCTTTTAGGAAAGAAAAATCCTGCCGGCTGATATTTTCTTTCTGATAAAATTCCTTAAATTTAAACAATTTTGACGTAATTTTTATATTTTTACGTTTTATAATTGTAACATTCGATTATAAAAACGGAGGAAAATATGAAAAAACTGAGCAAGGCTCTTCTGGCTTTCGCTTTGGCGGGATCGGCTCTTTTGCCGCTGTCTGCGAAAAGCGCGCGCGAGAAGATGACGCCTTCAAAAAACTGGAATCTTTATCTTCCTGGCCAAAAAAGCAAGAATAATGTTCAAAAGGATCTGGAAAAAGCCGGCTGGCTTACAGGCGATTTGTACAAGAGCCACTTTGAGCTGATTGATTCGGACATAAAAGGACGGAAAGTTCTTAAATTCAACACGCTCGACGGCAAAAACGACGCTCTTGTTCTTCCTCTTTCCGGAAACGAGAAAAAGGTAAGCCTGATTTTTGCGGCCCAGGGAGCTGTTGATCCTGACAAGACAACGACGCCTTACGGAATTCTTTACGGCTACGTAATGAAAGGCGAGTATCAGACGCTTTTGCGCCACAACTCCTCAAACCAGATTAAAGGCTCGAAAAGCATGGCGCGCCTTAAGGACGGGAACGGACAGCAGATTGACATTGTAAGCGGATGGCACGAGTACAGAATGATTTTCGATGTCGCGGATCCTGAGAAAATGACATCAAAGCTTTATATCGACGGAAAGCTGATTCACTCAGACATCTCAAAGAAAGTAAGCACTGACCATCCGGTTGTCTTTACGCCTGACGAAAGCGACTCGACAGCATATCTTTCAGGAAAGGGAAACTATCTTGAATTCGGAGACAACGACGGCTCAACAAACGCGTTCGCCCGCTACTCTTATCTTCTTGTTGTCCTTGACGATGATGTTGAGAACACTCCTATTGAAGAGCTTGGAAAAAAGGTCAAGGCTGACCTGAAAACTTTCCCTGTATGCTCGAAAGACGCTGGACCGGCAAGCAAGCGTCCTGCGAAAAAGCCTGCCGGAATCAACATGCAGGGAGCTGAAATCGGAAAAGGCGACAGCTTTGTTGACCCTTCTAAAATCGAGAACGGAAAAATAGACCTTGACTGTCTTCCTTATTCCAAGATGAAAACATTTGTTACAAACCGCGCGCCTTCTGTTCCTGCCATTAAATTTGCCGCGAAAGTCGGAGCAAACGAGCAGTACAAGACAATCGCTTCTGCAATCGAGGCTGTTCCTTCCGGCTCTGCGATCCTGATTCAGCCTGGACTTTACAACGAGAAGCTTGTAATCACAAAGCCTGGAATCACTCTTGTCGGAACAGATCCTGCCACAACAGTTATCTACGGATACGAGGCTGACACAGGCGGAATCAACGGAAACATTCTCGTTGAGGTGAACTATCTTCCGAAAGGAACTGCGACTGAGCCTGGAAAAGCGGCTCCGATTCCTGAAAAGCCTGCTGAAAACTGCTATTTCAACGCTGTGAACCTTACTTTCTATAACAAGGGAGCTGAATGGAACAAACAGTGGGGCGGCTCTGAAAGACGCTCTGAAACTCTCGGATTCTTTGGAGTTGACAAGTCTTATATTGAAAACTGCGTTTTGCTCGGTCAGCAGGACACAATCTATTTCCGCTCTGGACGCATTTATATGAAAGACTGCTATATCGAAGGCGATGTTGACTATATCTGCGGAGGAGCGACAACATTCTTTGACCACTGCCAGATTCACACAATCAAGTATGCAAACGGCGGAATCATTGTGGCGGCAGCCGCAGCCGACACCGGATATTCATCGACTGCAGCATTTGCAAACGGATTTGTCTTCAGCAATTCTTTGATTACTGCTGACAAGAGCTTTGAGAACGCAAAGGACGGAAAGAAAATCACTCTCGGCCGCGGAACATGGGTTGGAGGCTCTGCCACAAGCGCGACTGAAACAGGAAAAATCGTCTATGTGAACTGCGACTTTACAAAGCAGCTCAACAATAAAACATGGAACGACTGGGACGCAGTGAACACTGCCGAAAAAGCGTTCTTCCGCGTTGGCGGAGCGAAAGGCGAGGGAGCTGCCATTGCCGGAACTGCGAAGTCTCTTTCAGGAGACGAGGCAAAGAAATTTGCTGACGCAGAGGCTGTTCTCGGCTTCAAGCCTGAGCTGAAATAGAATTTGATTCTTGCCCGTTTTTGCCGGGCAGGAGGAATTTAGATTTATCTAGAGAAATCTAAAAAAAATTGAGCGTGCCTGCCATTTTCGGAATGATATTCCCGGAATAAACGGAAAATAGCGGGCACGCTTTTTTTATTTTAAATGTGTTTCGCCATGCAAAAGCCGAACGCGGCGGGCAGCGGATTCTGTCTGAAAAAACTGGAGCCGCCGTTTTTTTTGCCGCGCTTTTTTCTTCTGTAACTGACTGTGAATTTCCCGTGTTTTAAAATATTATATTGAAAAAGGCGGAATAACATGAAAAAAACGTTGTCAAAAATATCTTTTGGACTTCTTTCGGCTGTGCTCGCGGGAGCTTTTTCTGGCTGCGCGTCAACGAAAATCGATTTGAATACGCTTTCTCCTATGGCAATCCTGAATGTGGAGGGAAGCTCTGTTATCTGGGAAGAGGCCGATGACTTTGACTATGAGGCCCAGGAAGACGAAGGCGGCGGACTTATCGCGACAAGCGTCAATAAAGCGTTGAATTCAAAAAATCCTGAGATTCAGACTGCGGCCGACAGAATGGATTATGCCGAGGAATCTCTCAGGCACGCTCTTGAAGAAAACTGCGGTGTGCAGTTTCTGGAAAAAGAAAAGCTGATTAAAAGCGAAGTTTATCAGTATGGAATCTTGAATATCAGCGGAATTCTCAGCACGAACACTGCGGCTGACGGCTACAGAAGCGGAATCTTGAGTCTTCCCTCTAAAAAAGCTCAGCTTCTGATGTCTGAAATCGGAGCGGAAAGCTTGCTTTCTGCCCAGTTTGAGATTACAAAAAAAATCGAGAGCAAGAATATTTATCCTGTGGTCTCTATGAAAATCAAAATCCAGAACCGGCGCGGAAAAAAGATTCTCGATAAGGAATACTCTGCCGTGAGCGCAAGCGGAGTGAGAACTTACGGGGCTTACAGCAAATACAATAAAAGAGATTTTGTCGCTCTGATAAATCCTCTGATAGACGATGTTATCAGCCGCTTCGCGTCGGAATATTATCCTGAAAACTCTGATGGCATGGAAAACTTACCTTCTAGCGGAACTTCAGAGATTTCAGCCGGCGGAAATTCAGACGGAGTTTCTGCCGGTTCTGTTCCGCAGGCTTCGGCAAAGCTCGGAAAGCCTAAGGCGAAACTTCCTGAAAATGCGGAGATGAATTCTGAGATTCAGGAAGCCGCGCTGGCAAAAGCGCGCGAAACAGCCTCAAATCTTCTGAAAACAAACCTTACGATAGAGCAGATTTCTCAGGCGACAGGGCTTTCAGTTGAGGAAGTCGAGGCGCTGAAAAACTGAAGGCTTTTATCTCCGCTTGCACTGCGCTAGGGAGCCGGAAGGCGCGGAGCGTTG
>CAVDRA010000146.1:0-4789 GCA_963611155.1 bacterium
CTTGCGGCGTGTGTCCTTTATTCTTTAATTTCAGGAGAATCAGTCTTGAGCTCTTCCGCAGAATTCATGGCAAGCGGCGCAGTTCTTTTTATGGCGGTTTTCATCATAACAGACAAGACAATTCTTCCGGATTCAACGCCGGCAAAAATTCTTTACGGAGCATGCGCGGCGGTTTTGACTTTCATAATTATGATTCCAGGAAAAACTCAGGACGGGGCAATGTTCGCGATTTTGATTATGAACGCAATTGCTCCTTATTTTAATCAAGAGAAAAAAAAGAAAATTCCGGCGGCAAAAGCAGGAGGAGCAAAATGAACGATATTAAACACATGATAAAGCTCGGATTCACACTGTCGGCATACGCTGTGGCAGCCTGCATTCTCCTTGCGCTCGCAAACAATCTTACAAAACCTGTAATCGAAAAAAGGCAGATGTCAGAGCTAAAAGCGAGTCTCTCTGAAATTTTCTCAGATGCCGCAGAATTTGAGCCGGTTTCAGACAGTTCAAGACCAGAAGGAATTGTTGCGTGCTACAAAGCTTTTGACGGCTCCAAAAATGCGCTCGGATTTGCCGTTGTCGCAGAAGGAAAAACTTACGACCATGCAAAAATATTAATCGGATTCAAAAATGATTCAGACCAGACAATAACCGGAATGAAATTTCTTGAGCTTTCAGACTCTCCGGGATTCGGCCAAAGAGCCGCTGACCCGAATGAAAAAGTAAAATCAGGAAAGACTTTCTACGGACAGTTCGCAGGAAAAAAAGCAAGCGGCGGTTTTATATTGAACGAAACCTACGATGCGGTTTCAGGCGCGACAATCACATCATCTTCCGTCGGAAAAATACTGCAGAACGCAGCTTCCTACGCAAAAAAAATCACAAACTAGAAGGAGGAAAAAATGGAAAACAAACTTTCAGTTTTTACAAACGGACTGATGAAAGAAAATCCTCTTTTGGTTTTAAACATCGGTCTCTGCTCGTCGCTTGCAGTAACGACATCTGTTTTTAACGGACTTGGAATGGGATTCGGAATGATGTTTGTTCTAGTGATGAGCGAACTGATTATCTCGATTTTCAGAAAATTTATTCCTGACGCAATCCGTCTTCCTGTATTCATCATTATTATCGCAGCTTTCACAACGATTATTCAGCTTTTGCTTCAGGCTTTTCTGCCGGAGCTTTCAAAATCGCTTGGAGTTTTTCTGCCATTAATCGTCGTAAACTGCATCATAATGGGCCGGGTCGAAGCTTTCGCATCAAAAAACTCTCCCTTAAATTCAGTATTGGACGCATTCGGAATGGCTTTCGGCTACACTTGGGTTCTCGCTGCTATTTCTCTTATACGCGAACTTTTAGGCTCAGGCTCTTTCTTTGGCGTCAAGATAATTCCAGATGAATATACTGTCGCGTTTTTTTCCCGCGCGCCAGGCGGATTTATAATTTTCGGCCTTTTAATTGCGGTTACGTCGGCAATCAAAAGAAAAAAGATGATAAAAGAAGCTCTTGCTAAAAAAGCAGCCGCTGAAAATGCGGCGAAAGGCGGTTCAAAATGAAAGATTTAAGCTTAATCAGTATTTTTCTAAAATCCATGCTCGTTGACAACGTGATTTTGACCCAATATCTCGCGCTTTGCCCATTTATCGGAATGACAAAAGACAGCTCAAAGGCCTGGGGGATGGGAATTGCGACATCTTTTGTAATTGTGCTCGCAGTTGCAGTCACTTGGCCGCTTTACAATTATGTCATGGTGCCGAACGGTCTGGAATTTCTTCAGACTCTGATTTTTATCCTCGTGATTGCCTGTCTTGTCCAGCTTGTTGAATTTTACCTAAAAAAATCCGCGCCTGCCCTTTACAGCGCTATGGGCGTTTATCTCGCTTTGATTACAACAAACTGCGCGGTTCTCGGAACTTCACTGAATTCCTGCAGCGAAAATTTAGGCTATATCCAGTCGATTGTTTATGCGCTGGGAATTTCATGCGGTTTTGTCCTTTCGATGATGGTGATGTCAGGCGTTAGAAAAAAGCTGGCAAAAACTACTTTCCAGACGCCACTTTTCATGAGAGGAACCCCGATTTTATTTATTTCAGCAGGACTTTTAAGCCTTGCGTTCATGGGGTTTGGAAATCTCATAAACTAAAATAAAAACAAGCAAGCTGCCGCTGATAAGCTTCTGTCAAAAAAAATGCCCTTTTTCAGAGAAGCCTAAAAACTCTGTGGCAATTTCATGGCAATCCTTTTTCGGCAGCTTCTTTAAAAACGTAACGCATTTTGGAGATTTTTATGAAAATTCTGATAACAACAATTATTTTTTCATTCGCCATCTCTTTTGTATTGGGAATTTTGCTTGGAATTTTCCAGAAAATTTTCGAGATAAAAGCTGATCCGAAAACGATAAAAATCCGCGCTGTGCTTCCGGGAGCAAACTGCGGCGCATGCGGATTTCCAGGCTGTGACGGGTTTGCCGCCGCGGTCGCTTCTGGAAAAGCTCCGGCAAACGGCTGCCGCGTTGGAAGACAACCTGTCGCTGAAAAAGTTGCAGAAATAATGAATTCGTAAAATTTGCAAGACGATTTAAATTTATCAGTTAATTTTGTATAATCGCTCTTACTATGGCAAAAAAATCAGAGTCTTTTTTTTCACGTATCTTATCCTCGTTTTTTGGCGGAAACGATCCTGAAGCAGAAAAAAAGAAGCAGCTAAAAGCGATCGCAAAATTGCTCTCAAAACAGCATTTCAAATTTTACAAGGCAGGGTCTGATCAGGCTCTGCCAGCTTTCGGAAAATTTTTCTTCGATATTTACAAGGCGGTTTCGGCGTCTCAGATTATGTTCAACAACATGCCGAATCCAAACTACTACAAAGATTTAGTTGTCGATGTCTCACTTTCAGAAAATCAAAAAAAACTTATTGAAGATTTATCAGAAGAAGCGATTCAGACAAAAGCGCATACGATGGACTTCAACCAGCTGAAACAGAAAGTAAAGGCAGACTTGAGCTCTTTTGAAAGCGAATTTGACCAGCAGAAGATCCGTGAAATCGACGCGTCATACACAATGCTTATGTCGTTCAAAGCTTTTTGCACTTTTGATTATTATTTTATTCTCAGAAAATTCGATTCTACATTGCGGGAAAACGACACAAGCAGAGTTCCTAAATTCAATGTGATTGATGCCTCCTATATTTCAGACGATCTAAAAGATTTTCTTGCGATTATATGGTCTATGCCGCTCGAAAAAAACTGGGCTGACATTTTAAACATCTTAAAAGCCGCGCGCGGAGTCGAGCCGATAAAAACTCAGCTTTGGAACAAGATTGTAAAGCTGCTTATTCAAATTAAAAATGCGCGTGTTCTAGAGATGATAATCCAGCTCACGACAAAAGACCCGAATTACATGGTTCAGTCAGATGTAAAAACTGAGCAGGTCGTTGACGCCTATATATCAAAAGTAAAAAAAGAAGCGACAACCACGATTCAGAAAATGGAAAACGAGCAGAAAAGCTCAAAAATCGACAGCCTTGTAACGCAGATTTTTGCGACAACATCGGTCCGCGGCATAAAATACTACACAGAGGAAGCAAGCGCGCATCTTACAAAAAGAAATTTCGACGGTTTTGTTTTTGCCAAGCCACTAAACTACTTAAAAGCCTTCTTAGTTGAATATGTTAAAAAAGATGTGCGGGAATTTTCAGATTTGGTTTTGATCAGAGGAAAATGGTCAGCAGCTCAGCTTTCAACAGAAATGAGCAACGCTTACAATCTGCTTCTTGAATATTCTGAGAAAATCACCGCTTTTGACGATAAGCTTTCTGAAGAAAAAGGCGAATTCGGAACTAAAATAAAGACTTTGCTTCCGCGCGTGGAAAGAGACAGAGAAGCCGCGAACATTATCAGGACAACTCTCCGCGACTGCAATAATCTTGCCCGCGAATTTATAGTCAACACAACAAAAAATTTGATTTCATTTGCAAAAAGCACAAAACTGCTTTTAGAGGATTATCAAAAGCCACATCCTGAGATGCTGATTAACTGGAAAGAGCTTGAACGATTCGCCGAGCATCCAATCAAAGAGCTGGGAATTGAGGTCTACAAAAAAATATATCTGATTGTAAGCCTAATGCAGAATTTTGTCGGCGGGAAAAAATAGAAATCATAAAAAGCTAAGACAGGCTGTTCAAACCGGGATTAAAAAAACATCTCATAATGAACAGCCTTTTTTTTATTTATTGTACTCAGGATTCAAGCCGGCAACCATAAAATCAGCAGGAAGCCTGGAAGGACGGCCAGAAGAACTGTTCACGCTCGCCCATGTAACATCGGCCTCGGTGCATACAGTTCCGTCGTTTTTTCTTATTATCTGATGAATCTGACCTGAAACAGCTCCGATTTTTACAGGCTCAGTTTCAATTGTAAGCTCGTCGTCAAAAAAAGCAGACGCCTTATAATAAATATCGACATGCGTAACATAAAGATAAAATCCTGCTTTTACGCATCCCTGATAATCAAATCCGGCCTGCTGCAGATAATCCATCCGTCCAAACTCAAGATAGTTAAGATAGTTCGCATTATTCACATGCCCGTAAGAATCACACTCGTAGGTTCTGACTTTAAATTTTGTATAATATTTCATGATTCGATGATAACGTTTTTCACATAAAATGAAAAAGAGAAAATGTTTTTATTTTTTCAAAAGCAAAAAATTATCCGAAAAAGACTCTCGCTAAAATCGCGCCGGCTGAAAACACTCTTGGACGAAAAATCCGGGATCATGCTGAAAAAGTAAAAATT
>CAVDRA010000147.1:0-4760 GCA_963611155.1 bacterium
ATCTGTGATCGCCTCGGTCATCTCGTCAACATAATTTTCAGTTTTTGCCACGTTTCCGATTGATTTTTCTATGTCGCTAGCTGGAGACTTTAGCCCGGCATTTCTGAGCGAATTAGAAATTGAATCAAACATTTCCATTACTTTTGCGGCCATTTTCGAAATTTCACGCTGAACCTGAAAAAGATAGACATCGGCTGAAACATGGCTGCCCGGAAGAATCGCAGGAAATTTATAATGGGAATTTTTATCTTTGTCGCTTTCTTTTATGATTTTTGTCGTAAGGAAAGCAATTTTGTCAACAAACGGAAGAAAGAGAATTGACGCGCAGACATTGAAAACTGTATGAAGCATCGCAATATGCGTTGTAATATCTGAATCAGGAGTTCCAGGAACAATCAGGTCAACGAGATGCAAGAAAGGCTTGAAAAAACAGAGCGCGATTATAGTTCCGGTCACATTGAAAGCTACATGAACAAGCGCCGTGCGTTTCGCGTTTGTTGAAGCCCCGAAAGCAGACATAACAGCGTCGATTGTCGAGCCGATATTGCTTCCAAGCACAATTGCCGCTGAAAGCTCCCAGCTAAGAGTTTTGCTCGCCGCCATTGTCAAGACGATTGCCGTCATTGCTGAAGACGAATGGATAAGCGCGGTAATAAGCGTTCCGATAAAAACACCGAGGAGAAGCCCGAAAATTCCGTAGTCAGAAAGGCGCTGAAGAAACACCGCAGAAGACGGACTGAGATCAAGCGCGGTTTTTAAAAGGTCAAGCCCCATAAAAAGAAGCGCGAATCCCATAAAGCAGTCGGCAAAATTATGGATCTTGAATCTTTTCAGCTTTTTTAAAATAAAGCCAAGTCCGAAAAGAGGGACCGCCACCGCAGAAATCGAAAAACTGAATCCAAAAAACGAAACAATCCATGCAGTTACAGTTGTTCCGATGTTCGCCCCGAAAATAACTCCGATAGCCTGGTTCAGAGTTAAAATCTCAGCATTCACAAAGCTCACAACCATTACAGTTGTCGCGCCGGAAGACTGAATAATCGCTGTGATTCCAAGTCCAGTCAAAAGAGCCGTGACCGGCGTTCCCGCAATTTTTCCAAGAAGTTTTTGAAGATTGCTTCCCGCTCCTTTTTGAATTCCATCAGAAAGCATATTCATTCCGAAAAGCAAAAGACAAAGCGAACCGACAAAGCCAAAAATCTGGCCGGCAATGTTAAAAATCATATAAAACCGTAAAAATAGGATTGAATTAAATTGGCAGGAAATTTTGCAAAAAAACACCGCCAAAGACTTTCCAATTATAAAATTTTACAAAGAGCCTTGAATATTAGGATTTTGTAAAATTTAAGTAAAATTTGTGAAAACTAAAAATCTCCGCCGCATAAAAACTCCTTTTCATCACATTCTAAAAAACGCGCGTAAATCAAAAAAATCTGAACAGCCGCGCGCTTTTCAAAAGCTCAATGGCAATACTCAGATTTTATGGAATATTTTTATGATTTTAAAATTTCAGTTTTCAGCAGATTCAGCCTGCGCCCAGAAATTACTCGCCGTCAAAATCAATCAGCGTTGTAACAGGAACAGGCGCGAGAAGTTTTTTGAATCCAAGAGAAGGCAAACCAATTACGCCCGCAATCTCAACAACTTTTGCGCCAGCCGCCGCAAAAAGCTTTTTGCTTGCATCCAGAGTTCCGCCGGTTGCGATTAAATCGTCAATCAAAAGAACCTTATCAGTAGGATTTACATCTGATTTATGAATTTCAATTTCCGCAGTTCCGTATTCAAGAGAATATGACTGTCTGTAAACTTCGCCAGGAAGCTTGCCTTTTTTGCGGATTAAAATCAAAGGAATGGAAAGACGGTCGGCTAAAGGAGCGGCAAACAAGAATCCGCGGCTTTCGGCCCCGGCAATTGCGTTGATTTCGCCCTTTTCTACAAGCGGACGGAATTTTTCTTCAAAAGCGTCGAGGCAGAATGCAAAAGCTTTTGGGTTTGTAAAAACGCTTGTGACGTCATAAAAAAGAATTCCTGGCTTTGGAAAATCAGGCACGCGGCGAATTGCTTTGTCTAAAATTGAATTGTCTTTCATAAAAAAAATCCTTAAAAATATATTTTTTTTGCGTTAGGGGGGTGGAGCACCGGAACAGAGTTCCGGAATGAAGCGCTTTGCGCGCAAGTGCGGAACACCCGACGCCCAAATTTTATTTTGTCGCAACCGTTCTTATTGAACCCATTTTGATCCGTTTTTCACGGCTTTCTTCCATTAAGCTCATCAAAGTTTCTTTGTCTTCATTTTTTATCGCATTTTTGAACAAGTTTATTTCGTTTTCAAAATTTTCGATGTGCTCGACAAGCTTTTCTTTGTTGGAAATAAAAAGCTCGGTCCAAAGCGGAGCGTTTATCATTGCGATTCTTGTTAAATCCTCAAAACTTCCGCCGCCGAACGCTGTAATCTGCTCGTCTTTTGCGCTGTCTACGAGAGAACAGGCAATAACATGGCAAAGCTGACTTGTAAAACCGATTTTAAAGTCGTGAATGCCGCAAGTTGTTTCTGTAATTCTCGTAAATCCGATTGCACAGATAAAATCGCGCATTAAATCAAGATTTTCTGCCTTGTTGCTTTCGAGAGGACACAAAATATAATTGTGGTTTATAAACATTTTTGCGGTTGAATTAACGTACCCTTCCTTTTCGCCGCCCGCCATCGGATGCCCGATAATAAAGTCAACGTCAGAGCGCAGAATTGAAGGCAAGGATTTTTCAAAAATTCCTTTTACGCCGGAAATATCCGTAACAATTGCACCGCTTTTAAAAAATGACCTGTTTGCAATCATAAAATCGATCGTAGCATGCGGATAAAGACAGACGTAGACAAAGTCGCATTCAGGGAGCATTTTGTCGTATTCGGCGGAAGTAAAAGCCTTGTCGGCAACGCCTTCGTTTATGGCTTGGGTTAAGCAGGCTGTGCTTCTGTTGCAAACGTAGATTTTTCCTGTAGCCCCGCTTTGGCACAAAATATTTTCTCTGATTGCCTTTGCGATTGAGCCGCCCATAATTCCAAGGCCAACGATTCCGTATGTCAAATCCTTTAAGTTTTTCATTTTTTCCCCTTTTTGTTTTTTTGGGCGCCTTTTTGCGGCAGGCCGCAAAAACCGGGCTATCCAGGGTTCCGGCGTCTTACGCGCCTCCAATGTTTTGCCAAAGCAAAACATCGCGCTACGCGCGCCCTTCCTATCCCTGGCGCGAAGCGACAGGAATGTGCGCATTTTGCGCACACGTCAAATAAAGAGTTTGCGCAAGCAAACTCTCAGCGTGACAACAAAGTTGGCATGCAGGCATCCCTGGCGCGAAGCGACAGGGACGTGCGCATTTTGCGCACACGTTTAATAAAGAGTTTGCGCAAGCAAACTCTCAGCGTGACAACAAAGTTGGCACGCAGGCATCCCTAGTTTTGACAGGCTCAACCACCGTCTTGTCACAAATGCCGGCTTCCGCCCAGCCTATCTTCTTCCAAAAAATTCAAGATTTTTTAAGCCGCGCTTAAACTGCGGAATTCTTGCGCTGGCGGTTGTGTCAATCGGGCTTGTGTCTCCTCTTTTTAAAAAGTGATACGCAACGCCTGCAATCATGGCGCCGTTGTCTCCGCAGAGCTTTAACGGCGGAAAAATGCAGTTTAAGTCTGTGCGCTCGGCAAGCATTGAACGCAGCCTAGAATTTGCGGCAACTCCGCCTCCAGCAACGACAGTCTTTAGGCCAGTGTCGTCAACAGCGCGCAAAAGGCGTGAAACAATTGTCTTGCAGGCAGTTTCCTGGAAAGCGGCACAAAGGTTTTCGTTTGTTTTTTCGTATCCTGGTCTTAAAAACATATCCGCCTGATGAATTACAGCTGTCTTTAATCCGCTGAACGAAACATCGTATCTGTGGTCTTCGCCCTTGTCGAGCTTTGGAACAGGAAAATTAAACGCTTTCGGATCGCCATTTTTAGCGAGATTGTCAACAATTACGCCTCCCGGATAGCCGAGCCCATAAAATTTAGAAACCTTGTCAAAAGCTTCTCCGATTGAGTCGTCAATTGTTGTTCCCAAAACTTCAAGGTCGTCAAAACCGTTCACTTTCGCAATGATTGAGTGTCCGCCGCTTACGAGCAGGCCAATATAAGGATAAGGAATGTCATTTACAAGATGGGCCGCGTACATGTGGCCTAGCATATGGTTGATTGCAATAAAAGGCTTATTAAGAGCCCATGCAAGGGTTTTTCCAAAAGTAAGCCCGACTAAAAGAGCGCCCATAAGTCCCGGGCGGTTTGTAGAAGCGATTGCGTCAATATCGTCGAGAGTAAGATTCGCCTCTTTTAGAGCCTGCTTTACAACTGGCAAAATCCATTCAGCGTGCTTGCGGCTGGCAATTTCCGGCACGACGCCCTTATAAATCTGATGAAAAGGAATTTGAGTAGCAACAACATTGCTTAAAATATTTTTTCCGTCCTCAACAATGGCGCAAGCCGTTTCGTCGCAGGAACTTTCAATTCCAAGAACCTTCATTTTATTCTCCAAGTGCCCTTAATTTTACCGAAGCGTTGAAGGAGTTGCAAACCGATAGCCTGCCGCCTTAATGTAAGGATACATTTCCAAAAGCAGGCCGGGAAGGATATTCACGCTTTTGTCCACATGGCCGATTACGATTGCATGCCCGTGATTGTTGGCATAGCGCAAAGTTTCGTAGAGCCGCTCAAGCATTTTTTCGCGGGAAAGCTCGTTGTC
>CAVDRA010000148.1:0-4754 GCA_963611155.1 bacterium
TTCATACACAATCGAAGGCCTCGATGATGAGAAGCCTTTTGGCGGAGATGTTTCTCAAAGCGGAAAAGCCATTCTTTCAGGCGGGCATTTTGAAATTCCGCTTCAGAATCTTCCTTCGAGAATCACGAAAATTTCTGTTAAGGCGGATGCTGGAAAAGGCGTGGCCGGTTCTTGCGTCGGCACAATTTGCGTTGTTCGGCCTGTTCCGCTTGCGAAGAGCTCGTGGTCCACAGGCGGAATTTACGTCTTGCCTGACGAAAACGCCGCTTTTTCCACGGAATCTTCCGCTTTTGTGATTGGCGAAAGTGCGGCTGTTACAGGCTACGCAAACGTTTTTGCTCCGGTGTCGCTGAGTGTTTTTGCCGGCGGCTCAAATTCTTCAAGCCTTGAAATTTCTGGTGACGGAAAATCTTTCAGTGTAAGAGCGTTGAAAGACGGTCTTTATAAAGATGTTCTTGTAAAAGCAACTGATGCGAACGGAGAAACATTTTCATCTTCTTCTTTCAATATTCTTGCAGACAGTTCTGCTCCTGATGTTGAAATCATTTCTCCGAAAAATCAGCTTTGGGTTCAGACGGAAACTGAACTTTCTGTTTCTGCAAGCGATGCGAACGGAATTAAAAAGGTTGAATATAGCCTCGATAACGGTGCAAGCTGGAATCAGCTTTTACTGAACGGAGAAGCTTATTCTGCTAAATTGAATTTTTCAGAATTTGCTGACGGCTTGATTGGAATTGATGTGCGCGCAGAGGATTTTGCAGGAAAAATTACTGGAAAATCAGCCGCTGTTTTTAAGGATACGACTCCGCCGGAAGTTCAGGCGATTTTGCCTGCTGAAGGCGATGTTGTGAACGGCGACAATCTGATTGCGCTTATTGTTAAGGACAACGGCCGTCTGACAAAAGCCGAATATTTTGCGCCTGTCAAGGACAAGACTTCTGTTGCGGACGGAATCGATATTGAGCTTGCTCCGATGATTCAGACTCATGTTGGAACAGCTGAAAAACCGATTAATGATTTGATGCAGTTCAAATTTACGGATGCTATTGGAAATTCAACTACGCTTGGTGGAAGCTGGAAGTTTACAATCGACGGTAAAAGCGATTTGCCGATTGCGGAAGTTCATCTGCCTGATGAAAACGCGATTATTACCCGTGATTTTGAAATTTCAGGTGTGATTTATGATGACGACGGAATTCAGAAAGACGAAAGCGGAAAAATAATCGCAGGCCCGAAAATTTGGTACAAATTCGACGATGAAAAATATCAGCCGCTCGATCAGATTGGAACAAGTTTTTCTATAAAAAAGAAGCTTTCGGATTTTACCGACAACGAACATTCTGTCACGGTTTACGCTGAAGACATTAACGGTGTGGTAGGACCTGAATATGTGCGGAATTTCAGAATTTCACTTGAAGAGCCGAAAGGCGCGGTTCAGACTCCGCCGATTGACGAAACGGTAAGGGGAACTGTTAAGCTTACAGGCGTTGCTTCTGACAAAAACGGAATTAAGCAGGTTTACATTTCTCTCGATAACGGAAATTCTTACGGCAATGCTGTCGGAACTTATGGCCATGATAAAACTTCAATCAGCTGGAGCTACGAATTCGATTCTCGTGTGGTGAACGACGGCACTCATGTTGTGTTCCTTTTGATTGAAGACTGGTACGGAATTACAGGCTTGTATTCATCTTTGATTAATATTGACAATACAAAGCCTGAAATCAATCTGGAACTTCCTCTCGATGACTCAAAAACGACAGGAATGCTTTTCTTTTCGGGGCAGACAACTGACAATATCGAGCTTACAAGCCTTTATATAACAATCAGAAGTCTTGACGGAAAAGCAGTGAGCGGAAATCTTGCCCGCACCGATTTGGTTCCGGATGAGATTATCACACAGGCGATAGATCTAAGTTCTCTTTCAAACGGATCTTACAACGTTGAGATTACAGGCCAGGATGCGGCGAACAATATCACGCGCGTAAGCCGAAACATTCACCTTGAAAAAGACGCTCCGAAGGCGAAAGTCGATTTGCTTTATCCTTTAAATGGCGAGCATATGCATGGAACGTTCAATATTTATGGAACGGCTGTGAGCGAAGTAAAAATCGACAAGCTTATCTTGTTTGTTGACGGAAAAGAATTTACAGAAACCCCGCTTTCAGAAACTGGATATTACAAATTCGGGCTGAACCGCCAGACTCTTGAAAACGGCGAGCATACTATGCGTGTTGAGGCGCGCCTTGAGAACGGCCAGAAGATTGTTTCAAACGAGCAGTCAATTATTTATGATTCTTACGGTCCGTGGATTACAATCGACAGTTTCACTTACGGCGATTTTGCGATCGAGCGTCCGTTCTTGTCTGGAAGGGCAGGCTATGAAGTGAGCGTTGTTGAAGAAACTGCGGCAAAAGCGAAAAATGCCTCAAAAGAAATAAAAGATGTTTACGCCTCAAAAACACTTGACCATGTAGACATCAGTCTTGACAACGGAAAAACTTTCACGACAGTTTCTTCAAAAGGAAAGTGGAAATACCGGATTGAAAATGAAGATATTGAGGAAGGTTACCATTTCCTGCTTGTCCGCGCAGTAATGAAAAACGGAGATGTCGCTGTAACGAGATGTATCGTTCAAGTTGACGGAACAAAGCCTACAATCAGGCTGATAAGCCCTGGAGTCGGCGGTCATTACAATCAGACAATGATTTTCCGAGGGCTTGCAAGCGACGACATAGCCTTGAAAAGCTTGACTATTTCTCTTAGAAAAGGCGACAAGGCAGCTTACGAAATTCCTGGATTTATCCAGGGACTGTACGTTGACACGCAGTTCTGGGGAGCGACTTTGTACAGTGTTGGCGCTGGACTGACTTTCTTTAACGATAATGTGAAGATTCAGGCGCAGTTCGGACAGTTCACACAGAAACAGCGGGAAATTTTCTCTAAGACGGATTTGCGCTATGGCGGCGATGTCATGGGAATAAAACTTTTGGCGAATGTTTACTATCTGCCGTTCAGATATTATTTTGGGCCGGACTGGGAGTGGCTGAGCTTGAACGTTGCTCTTGGCGCGAATTTCTCCAGATTCAGCGAGAGCGGTTCAGGGGACGCTCAGATTCTTTCTGCTGGACTTGTTCAGCTTGAATTCCCGCGTGTGAATTTCAAGAAGCGTACTACATTCAGCATGGTATCATTCTATACGGAAGGCCAGCTTTGGTTTATTCCAACTGATGTTTCAAGCGACGAGAATATTCAAAGTCTTGTTCCGCAGGTTTCCTTCGGCGTAAGGCTAAATATATTCTAGCGTTTTGTGAAAAAAAATTTTCAAGGCGGGAAAAAGGAGATGATTTTAAATTCCTTTTTCTTCGCCTGTGAAAACTTTGTTTAATCCTGTTTTTGAGTTTTTCTAGCTAAAGATTGCTGAAAATCTTTCCTCCCTGGACTAATTTCAGAAGGCTCTTACGGACGGCGCGTCTTGTCATGCTGAAACTTGTTGTCCGAAGAGGCGAATTAACTAAGCGACAAGCTGTTGCGTTGTTTGCGTGATAGCTGAGCGTCATATTTTGTGTCGGTTGCGAAGAGTCGAAATCAAGCGGCATCCTGTCGCGACAAGAAACGTTGTTTCTTGCGGTCTATTGTTTTGATGTGCCATTCTTGGCGCAGTCTTGCATTTGCGCCGATTGAGCCCGTGTACCTTTGGTACAAATCAAGCGTACTGGTACTGGTGGTTACTGCGCTTCGCTTGTGTCTTCAGACGACGGCTCAACCACCGTGTTTTGTGTTTCCCTACGCCTTTTTTTAGACGGTTAATTTCAAAAACTCGAAGTTAAATAGCGTCGTGTATGGTGATTTACTTCAGACTTGTCCTTTTCTGAATTCCCTCGGCGATTTTCCTGTGATTTTTTTGAAGATGTCGCCGAAGTAGTTGCCGTCGGAAAAGCCGCAGGCGGTTGCAATCTGCGTTATGGAAAGTTCGCTTTTTAAGAGCATCTGCATGCTGTGCTGAATGCGCACATTTAAAAGATACTCGCGGAAACCTAAGCCTGTTACTTCCTTGAACCGCCTTGAAAAATAGGTGTCGCGCATCCCTGCCATTTTTGCCGCCTGAACTAGGGTAATTTCTCCGGCGTAGTTTTCAAAAATGAACTTTGCCGCCTTTTCAATTTCCAGCTGCGATTTTGATTTTACAGCCGAAAGTTTTTCTTCCCTCTGAGTGTTTGAGGCGATGAAATTCAGAATTTCAAGAAGACGGATTTTCGTCTGGAGAGTGTTGAAGTCGTCTTCTGCAGAACCGCTTTTGCTTTCGTTTTGAATCGTCAGTATGTCTTTAAAGCACTTCTCCAGCGTTTTCAGCTTTTCGCCGGAAAAAGCGACCGTGCATTTTTTGAGTTTTTCGCTTATAAAAGATTTTCCCAAGAGGGGAATCAAGTCTTCAAGATATTTTTCTGTAAAATAAAGCGTAAAGCGTTCAACGGAACTGTTTTCGTACTGGCTCCTGTGCAGGGTTCCCGGCGGCAGGATTATCACATCTCCCGGGCTTAAAGAGCTTACGCTGTGGGCGGCGAAGATCTTGCAGTTTCCGCTTGTTACAAAATAAAGCTCAAAATAAGGGTGGTAATGCGCCTGCGCCATAGACCGCGATTTTATTACGCGCTCAATGTAAAGCGAATGAACGCTGTCGCGGTACAAGCCTTTTTTCTTTGAATCAAAAACAGTCTGTTCCATAAGAATCGGGAATATTCTAGCACAATTTT
>CAVDRA010000149.1:0-4699 GCA_963611155.1 bacterium
TCGATGATTGAGGTTTTGACTTCAGTTTTGCTTGCGCTTGCGCTTTTTGTAATTCTTTATTTATGACGCCTTTGTCATTGACCTAGTTATACTTCAAATAGAACTTTTGGTCAATATACAAATTTTATGTTGTTTTCAATCTTGAATACTCTTCATTTATGAATTTTTAGAACGGAGTTTTTCTCCAGCACCAGCCGCTCTTTTTTACATGCCCGATGCGGAAAAACAATGCCCAGCCACTCCGGGTTCGCTCACGCTCATTGAAGGACAATGTTTTTCAAACGCGTTTCTTCAGGGAAAAAAATCCGCAAAGTTTCTAAAAGCGCTAGAAAACACAAATTATCCTTCAACTTCGCCCTGCGTGTCTGGCGTAGCATTTTCTTCCGGCTCAGCTTTCCGCCTCCGGCAAATTGCTTAAACTTTGAACAAGTCTACCTGGCTTCCAATTCTGTCGATTGAAACACGGACTTTTTTTGAAATTCCGCTCAAGGCAGCGCCTGTCTCATTTATTTTCTGAGCTCCTGCGCGCACCTCATCCATTCCGGTCTTCATCTGCAAAGTCGCATCCTGAAGCTGCTTTACCTCATCAAGAATCATCGCGTTTCCTTTGTTCATCTCCTCAGAAGCGTTTTTAACTTCAACCGTGCTGTCGTTCATCATTTTCAAGGCATTTGTAATCTGCGCTGAACCTTCGTTCTGCTCGTCCATTGCCGCGCGGATCTGGATAACCACCTGCGAAGTGTCTTTCAGCTCGTTCGCAACAACCGCAAAAGCGTCGCTTGATTCGCTCGATGCGGAAACAACGTTGTCGATTGAATCCTGGATTTGGCTGAGCTGCTCGCCGATTGTCTTTGACTGCACAGAAGAAGTCTCTGAAAGCTTTCTTATTTCATCCGCGACAACTGCGAAGCCTTTTCCGGCATCACCAGCATGGGCCGCCTCAATTGCGGCATTCATCGCAAGAAGGTTTGTCTGCTCGGCTATGCTTGCAATCGCTGAGTTTGCCTCCTGGAGAAGAGCCGACTGCTTTTCAATTTCCTGAACACGGTCGTTCACATCCTTAAGCTTCGAGAATCCGCTCTGGGCATTGTTTTCAAGATGGTCAAACGATTTCGACATTTTTTCCATTGATGTGCTCACCGAGCGGATGTTTCCGATCATCTGCTCGACGGCTGCCGAAGCTTGAGACACGCCACTAGACTGGTTTTCTATCATGTTATTGAGAGAAGATATATTTGAAGAAATCTCATCAACTGCGCCAGCTGTCTGGTCAACTGCCGCTGTCTGTGTCTCGATAATGCTCAATATGCTGTTTATGTTCGCGAGAATCTGCTCAATTGCGCACGCAGTATCTTCCGTGCTTGAATGCAAATCTTCGCCCGCAACATCAAGGTCAGACTTGCTTGTTTTCATATCTTTTATTATCTGCTGAAGTTTTTCCGCGAATTTATTGAATCCTGCAACAACATCTCCGATTTCGTCGGAAGATTTCATCGCGATCCGTTTCGTCAAATCAGCGTCTCCGCTTGAAATATCGTTAAAAGTCTTTTTTACGCCCAAAAGCGGCGCCATGAATCTCTTTACAATAAGATATGCAATCACAACAAGAATCACGATAAGCACAACAAGAATCGGAATTATCGCCTTAATCATATTCGCAACTGTGCTTTCAAGAATTTCCCGGTTCTTAGCCACGAAAATCATTCCGCTGACTCGTCCATTTTCATTTTTAAGCGGAAGACAAAGACTTAGATAAGCCTCGCCGTCAACTTCGCTTTCGCCGTAATAAATTCTTCCGTTCTTCAGAACCTCGTCAATAATCGCCTGATTGTCAAAATTTGAGCCGACGCTTCCGTCGTCAAAAGTTGTGGAAACTATCTTTGTGTTCTCTAAAACTGTACATTCAACTCCGTAGCTTTCAGAAATCAAATCGATAAAGTCCGACAAAGTAAAGTCATCGCCCATGACAACCGCGCCGAAAATCTCTGAGCCGTCTTTTATAGGAGCAGAACAATAAACTCCGTATCCGCTCGCGGCGGTCGCCTCAAATGCGCTTGCTTTTTTTCCGTTTAACGCGCTCTTAACAACCTCGCTCGCAAAAACATTCACGCCTTTTCTTTCGCCCGCAATAATATTTCCGCGATTGTCTGTTATGAACATCACATCGGCGTCAAGAACCTCTTCTTCTTCTTCGAGAAGGTCGTTTATCCAGTCAAAATCGCCATACCGGAAAGCCTGGATAAGCTCATTTTTTTCAGAAAGCGCGTCAGTAGAATTTTCAAGCGAAGTACGCCAGTCATGCAAAGTGTTGTCCACCCCTTTTTGAGTAGTCGTCAAAGATTCATTGATAAAATCAACTACGCCAGATGCGTTTATCATAATAGAAACAATTCCGACAGTAACGGAAGAAACAATAATTGCAATTGCTGAAAGCAAAGTAATTTTTGTAGAAAGTTTTACACTTCTCATAATGCAACCCCAAGTAAAATTTTGTAGATTATAAAGTATAAAGCAGAAATCTTCAATTTTCGCGGCATCAAAGAACACAGGCGTTTCCGCTCGCTTTTACACTCCGCAAAATTCCATTAGAATAAAAAAAAGGCCTAAAATTTAGGGAAAAAACGGCATCTTAGAAAAATGCAGAATGATTGCGTTTCAAAAGATCTTTCACCAAAAAATTAGGCGTAAAATATTTTTCAGGAGATAAAAATGAAAATCGCTCTTATCAACGAGAACTCTCAAGCTGCAAAAAACGCAGTTATCTACAATGCTCTAAAAAAAATCGCTGACCAAAAAGGCTATGAAGTCGTGAACTACGGAATGTACAGCGCTGACGACAAAGCTCAGCTCACGTATGTTCAGAACGGAATTCTCGCGGCAACACTTTTGAACTCTAAAGCTGCTGATTTTGTTGTTACAGGCTGCGGAACAGGCGAAGGCGCAATGCTCGCTTTGAACAGCTTTCCAGGAGTTATTTGCGGACATGTTGCAACGCCGCTCGACGCTTACACTTTTGCGCAGATCAACGACGGAAACGCGATTTCAATTCCGTTCGCTCTTGGATTCGGCTGGGGCGGAGACTTAAATCTTGAATACATTTTTGAAAAGCTTTTCTCTGAAAAATTCGGCGGCGGCTATCCAAAAGAACGCGTTGTGCCGGAGCAGAGAAACAAGAAAATTCTCGATACTGTCCGAGAGGCAGCATTCAAGCCGTTCACTGAAATTCTAGAATCTTTAGACAAGGAACTTGTAAAAGGCGCTTTCGCAGGAGAGCATTTCAGCGAATATTTCTTCAAAGACTGCAAAGACGAAAAAATCGCTGAAACTGTAAAAAAACTGATGTAACAGACATTTTGCCTGGGCTAAAACGCTCAGGCGAAAAATCAGCGCGCCGCGTTAAGAAGAAGCTTTCTTTTTCTGCGAGACAAGAATTACAACGCATGCGACAACAAAAAGAACTGCAGCCACACAGACAATCGGCAAAATCAGCTGGCTTGAAAAAAGCATTTCGGCAAAATTCTTTTCTACCGGATTTTCCCTGTTAAACAAAAGGTAAAGCCCTTCCGGCAAATTCGCAAATCCGAAAAACGCAAAGATTGCAAACGCCAGAATCTTGAAAAATCCGTCAGGTGTCTTTCCATGCAAGAAATATCCGATCAAGAGCCCGATAATATCGGCGGCAAAAAGCCCTACAGAAGACGCAAGCCAGATTGCGACTGAAGCGGAATTCAGACCGTTTGTAGCCCCGAAAGTGATTGCTGTAAGCTGAGTTTTATCGCCAAGCTCGGCAACAAAAAATGTCGCGAAAACAGCAAGCGGCGCAAAATTAAAGCGGCTGTGCCCTGCTTCCTCTTCATCATCGTCTTTTACAAGGGAAGTCAGCGAAAAATAAAAAAACGCGGCGCAGGCAATCAATTTTAC
This sequence comes from bacterium, assembly GCA_963611155.1. Classification (GTDB taxonomy): domain Bacteria; phylum Spirochaetota; class Spirochaetia; order Treponematales; family Treponemataceae; genus Treponema_D. The sequence continues at coordinate 3,922 of CAVDRA010000149.1, forward strand.
GACCCAAAGATTCGACTTTAAGAATTCGTTCAGAATTCCGCCTGCAAGAACCGCAAGCGCATTAAGAACAAGGATTGCAACTGCAGTTCCAGCTATAATCTGACGAAGCTTGTATTTTGAAGTCATCGCGATAAGCATGAGCTGAGTTTTATCCCCCATCTCCGCAATAAAAACCGTCGCCAAAACCGTAAGAAACAGAGTCAAAGTATTCATCAGTACCTCCAGAATGAAAAAAAATGACCTCACGCATTTCTGCACAAGGTCGTTTTCACACAAAGGCAATACAAAACACATGTACAGAAACTTATCAAAAAATAAAAGTCTGCACATGAGTCTCGCAAATTAAAACGCGCCAGGCTTGTCTAAACCAGTATGTTGACGCGCTACTCTGTTCAAAAAAAAGAGTCTGCTACTCCCTCACGGAACAAAGCACATTTTAATGATTTTATTTTTGTTAGTGCAAGCTAATTCGCAATCCGCTGGCGGTAGGCTTCGTAAAGCAAAACTCCGGTTGCGACAGAAACATTCAGACTGTCGATTTTTCCGCACGTCGGAATTGACACAATCGTATCGCATTGCTTTTCAAGAAGATTTGAAATTCCATTTCCTTCGCTGCCCATGACAATGCAAGTTTTCGCAGGAAATTTTATTTCCGTGACTGATTCTCCGCCAGCATCTGCGCCGTAAATCCAGAAGCCGGCCTCCTTTAGCTTTTGAACGGCTCGACTTAAATTCGGCACAATACTTACAGGAACATAAGAGCTCGCTCCAGCTGAGG
>CAVDRA010000150.1:0-4660 GCA_963611155.1 bacterium
ATCTTGCCTCGCGCGTGGATTTTAGTCCGCGCACTGTCAGAACAAGGAAAACAGCCGTAAGAGACACAAAATAAACCAGATCCCTAGAATCAATTATTCCGCGGGAAACCGAATTAAAATGGCTGAAGGCAGAAAAATAATCGAAAAACGCTACCAGCGCCCCCGGCATGAACACAAGAAAATTCGAGACAAAAGTAAAGACAAGACAAAGCGCAAGAGCGATAAAAAACGCGATAATCTGATTTTTCGTGACGCTTGTCGCAAAAAGCCCGACTGCGCAAAATGACGCGACCAGAAAAAGCGCGCCTAAATATCCGCCTACGATCGGGCCAGCATCCGGCTTTCCAAAAAGGAAGCATGTCAAAACATAAAAAAGAGTCGGAACTAAAAGAGCCGCTCCGGAAACAAACGCCGCAAGAAATTTCCCGATTACAATCTGAGTCTCGGTAACAGGCAGCGTGAGCAAAGTTTCATAAGAGCCGCTCCGCTTTTCCTCGGCAAGAAGGCGCATTGTCAAAGCCGGGATAAAAAACGAGAGAAGAACAGGAAGAATCCCGAAGAAATTCCTGAGCTCAGCGCGCCCGTACAAAAAAAACGTGTTGAAGAACAGGAATCCCGAAGCCAAAAGAAAAAGCCCCGTAACAATATATGCGATCGGGCTTGTAAAATAAGCCCTGATTTCCCGCCCTGCAATTATAAAAGACGGATTTGAATTTTTTTTCATTCGTTTTCTCCAATAAAATCCAATTAAAATTAACTTTTTTTACGCTTAAAGCCAGAAACAAGAAAGCGCACAAAGCTTTTTCACAGAAACGCTCCGAAAGCTTTGAACAGGCGGCCTTCCGCTCATAATGATGTTTTTCCGCCTTCCGCTTTTCCGGCTGTCAGTTTTTCTCAGTAAGACCGTGGAAAATATCTTCCAGGCTGTTTTTCCTGACTGAAAGCTCGTAGATAATCCAGTTCCGCTTGGCGCAAAGCCTGAAAATTTCAGGGCGGATTTCAGCCTCGCCTTTAGCGCTCACAAGAAGCGAAACCGCATTTTCAGCTCCGTCAATCTTGTCGCCGTCTGTAACGCTCACACCGTCAACATCAGGAAGGGCGGCAAAGGCAGCCTCCGCTTTTTCCGCGTCTTGGCCGTCAATCTGAACAAAAACGCTTTCGGAATGCCCGTATCGCGTCCTAAGCTCGGCGGTCGGACTGTCGGCGACGAGCTTTCCCTTTGAGATTATGATTACCCTTCCGCAAAGCATTTCAACTTCGCTCAGAATATGCGTCGAAATAATTACAGTCCTGGTTTTTCCGATCTCGCGTATTAAGGCGCGCACATCTTCAATCTGGTTCGGGTCAAGGCCTGATGTAGGCTCGTCAAGAATAAGAATTTCAGGATCGTTCATTAAGGCATGTGCAAGGCCGACGCGCTGCTTGTATCCGCGCGAAAGCTCGCTGATGTTCTTGTGCATGACTTCCTTCAAGCCGCACATTTCGCACAGTCTGGGAACCTTCTCGTCAGGATTCTGATTCTGCATTTCTGCAACGTAGCAAAGATAGTCGTCGACAATCATATCCGAGTAAAGAGGCGCGCTTTCAGGCATGTAGCCGATTTTCCGCTTCGCCTCGACAGGATTTTCGCTCATGTCCACTCCGTCTATCTTCACAGAGCCTGAAGTCGGCCTGAAGAATCCTGTTATCATGCGCATTGTTGTTGATTTTCCGGCTCCGTTCGGTCCTAAAAGCCCGACAATCTGTCCGGTTGGAATTGCAAAGCTGACATCATCAACAGCCTTGAATTCGCCAAAACGTTTTGAAAGATGAGAAACTTCAATCATTTTTGTCCTTCCATAAAATCGCCCGGCGGCGAAATATGCTTTATTTTTTATTTAAAACAAACCGCGGCGAAATAGGTTATACTAAATCCCGATTTTATGAAACTTTTTAACATTGACTTTAACTGCGCGATTTTTGATATGGACGGAACTCTTCTTGATTCCATGGAGATGTGGCACACCGCCTCAGACAAATATCTTCTCTCAAAAGGAAAGATTCCCGAAACCGGACTCTGGAACAAAGTAAAATGGCTGAACATGACAGAGACTGTCAATTATCTTATTTCAGAATACGCTCTTTCCGGAAAGCCGGAAGAAATTCAGGAGGAAATTCTGCGGCAGATACAGGAAGAATATGAAAAAAATCTTCAGCTTAAAGAAGGCGCGAAAGAGCTTCTGGAAAAGCTCAGTGAAAGCGGAATTCCCTGCGTTCTCGCCACCGCAACCGCCAGAAAATGCGTGATTCCGTGCTTAAAACGGCTGGGCATTGAAAAATATTTTACAGGAATCATAACCTGCCTTGACCTGAACACTTCAAAATCAAGGCCGCTTATTTTTGAAAAGGCCTGCGGGCTCGGAAATTCAGCGCCGGGAAAAGCAGTTGTTTTTGAAGACGCGCTTCATGCACTAAGAACAGCGCACAGCGCAGGATTCAAGACTTGCGCTGTCTACGACAAAAGCAGCGAGGAGAAGACAGAGCCTCCGGAAACAGACTGGCAAAGGCTCGTAAAGATCTCAGACTTAAACATACATTCTCTAAAAGAAGCGCTTTGCAATCTCAAGTGATTTTCCGCGCGGCATCTTATCCTTCGCAAAGCACCGCAAGCTACCGCGGTTCTATTTTACGCCCAGTATTTCAGTCCACGGACGCGAATCAATGTTTTCTATGCCGAGCGAAAGAGCTTCCGCGACTTTCTTAAGCTCCAAAAAAACCTCGCTGTTCTGATAGTTTTTGCTTTCCGTGCACTCGATTTCAACGTACAAAAGACCGTTCACCTTTTCAAGCTCCAGGTGGAAAACCAGATCCTTTCCGTCTTTTAGCCTGCAAAGAACTGACTGCGCATCCTTTGTCTTCTCAAACCACTTTATAAATCCTGAAGTAAGCAGAAAATTCTCAAGGACCTCCGGGTTTTCAACAAAAGTCTCCTTTTCGTCGTTCACCTCAAATCCGTTCACGAGAGACTTTCTCTTTGTTGTGAAAAAACTTTTCTTGCCGCCGTCCGTTTTTTCAGTCCGGATTCTTATCACTTCAAATTCGCCGTTTTTTTTCCGCTCCGGCCTCGTTTTGTACCGTGAAAAATATCCGTCGCTTTTAAAAATCCGCATGAAATCTGAAAAAACAAGCTGGCAGGAACCGAAGTTCTGAGCGTCCAAGCTTATCATTTTTTCTATTCTCTCAAAATCTTCAATATGCAGAGGAATTTTTATCTCAATCTCGTTCGCCATAGAAACATCTTTCCGGTTTTTCCGCTAAAAAGCAATCAGAACAGAAATTCCAAGCAGAATGAAAACAGCCGGAACTAAGACTCTTCCGTACTTGCGCACGATTTTTCCGGCGGCTGGAAGCGAAGCGGATTTAAGCTGAAGAAGAGTCCACGCAAAATTCAAAAGCGAGATTTCACCAAGCGCAAAAAGCTTTTGTGAAAAACTAAAATCCAGAAAAAAGGGAATATAAATTCCGGCATTGTCGCCGGATGAGGCAAGCGTAATCAAAAACGCGCTGAAAAAAAGCGAGACCGCCGCTAAAAATGTTCCTTTAGCCACGTTTCTGTGTTTATTGAAAACATTTTCGCCATCATCTTCATCATTTTTCTTGAAGATTTTTACAGTGCCGATAACAAGCGGAATCAGTCCTAAAAAACGCAGATAAAAATGCGGAAGCGCCGAAAGCAAAGACGAGGCAAATGCAGAAATAAGAGCCGCAAGGAATACCGCCAGAAAACGCCCCGAAAAAATCAGAACGCAGTTCTTAAGAACCTTTTGAGACGCAAAAAGCACCACAAAAACCAAAAAATCGTCGATTTCTGTAGAAATGAAAACAAAAAGAGTCTCAAGAAACAACCGCACTTGCAGCTCCGAACCCGAGCAGGCTCAAAACAAGCATAATCACTCCGGCAAGCAAAACACCGCCCATTACGGCAAGAGAAGTCTTTTTTCCGTCAAGGTCAAGCAGACTTGCGGCAAGCGCTCCAGTCCAGGCTCCAGTTCCCGGAAGCGGAACGCCTACAAAAAGAAAAAGCGCGAAATAAAGCCCCCGTCCGGCTTTTTCTTGAAGTTTTTCCCCGCCTCTGCGGCCTTTCACGAGAAAAAATTCGCATACAGGCCCGACAACTTTTCTGTTTCTCCCCCACTCCAAAAATTTTCTCGCAAAAAGGAAAATAAAAGGAACAGGAAGCATATTTCCAAGAATGCAGGCTGCGTAAAGCGCAAGCACAGACGAGAAAGAGATATCGCTAAAATAAAGCTGCAAAATGCCGATTCCGACAGGAAGAGCGCCTCTAAGCTCCACAAGCGGAGCCATCGAAATCAAAAATGAAATGATAATTGCCTTGAACATATTCCGAGAAGTTTACCAAAAAAAAAGAGCTTTAGGAATGGAAGAAAACGCAGGGGGCGTGGAAAAGCGGAAACGCAACTCATTTTCAATTTTTTATTTTTCATTTAGAATCAAAGAATGGGCGGAATCAAAAAAGAGGAAAACGCGGAAAAAAGCGCCGCAAAACCATCAAGACAAAAAAAAGAAGTCGCAGGAATCGACGAAAACGGAACCTTCCGTGCCTGGGACAACGCAAAAACAGAATCAAAGCAGAAAAAGCCGGTGAAAAAAGAAGCTCCGT
>CAVDRA010000151.1:0-4644 GCA_963611155.1 bacterium
CCCTTGAAAACGCATACAATCTCACTCCGCTTGTAGAGTTTGCCCACACCGCCTCTCTGATTCATGATGACATTGAAGACAATTCTGACACAAGACGCGGCAAGGCAGCGGCGCATATCACATACGGGATGGACGTCGCGCTAAACGCAGGCTCATGGCTTTATTTTCAAGCATCAAACTGCATTCAATCACTCGACATTCCAAATGACGAAAAACTTGAATTTTACGAGCTTTTTCTTCAGGAGCTTCGCCGTCTGCATCTTGGACAGGCGATGGACATTTTTTGGCACAGAAATTCTGAAATTATTCCATCCGTCGAAGAGTACACAGCCATGGTACGGAACAAAACCGGAACTCTAGCCCGGCTTGCAGTGGAACTTGGAATCCTTGCAGGCGGCGCTTCAAAAAATGACGCGCAGCGCGCAGGAAAAATAGCGGAAGATATAGGAACCGGATTTCAAATTCTTGACGACGTTACAAATCTCACAAAAGGAAATCCCGGCAAAAAACGGGGAGACGATGTTGTCGAAGGGAAAAAGAGCTTGCCTGTTCTTTATCATCTTGAAGAAAACGCTTCAGACAAGGCAGCTTTGGCAAAACTCTTTGAGCAGGCAAAACGGGAGGGAATTTATTCGCCGGCCGTCGAAAAAGTCATCGAGATCCTTTCCTCTAGCAGCGCCATTGAAAAAGCCCGCAAAAAAGGGAACGAAATTATCAGCCAAAAGACGCTCGAGCTAGGCTCGCTTTTTGGAAACCGATATTATCAGGCAAAAACGCTTATCGTAGACCTTTTTGACTCGATTCAAAAAAAAGCGTGATGCCCAATTTTGCTTTTCACAGTTTTTTATAAAAGGGGGTCCTGAAATGATGAAAGAAAATGTGTCGTCGCTCAACACGCAGGCCATAGAACTTGCCTCAGCAGGAAATTTTTCTGACGCAATCGCATGCCTAAAGAGGGCTATTTCTCTTGAAAATCGCAATTATCTTCTCTGGTTTAATCTTGGAATAACTTACCGCGATGCAGGGCTGCTCAAGCAGGCTTTTTATGCGCTCAGCCAGGCACATGAAATAAACAGCGAAGATGATGAAATTATTGAAATGCTTGCGATTGTATGCCTGAACCTCGGGCTGGCAGATGAAGCTCTGAAATATTGCCAGAAAGGCTTGAAATTAAACAGCCAGAACGCGCATCTTTGGAATACACTTGGCGTGATTCATTTCAACACAGACAATTTTGATGATGCCTGCGCGGCTTTTGAGCAAGCAGTCACCTTAAATTCCTATTATTATGACGCTCTCTATAACTTGCGCGACACTTACGAGGAGCTTGGCAACAAGACTGGTTACGAGCAGTGCATGCTGCAAATGAAAAACATTCAGATGAGCGAGAAAGACGCCGGAGAATCTTATTAAAATGCGTGATTTTGCTATCGTAAAAAAAATTGAAGGCCAGCTAGTCCAAGTCGCTCCTCTGATTTCCGACGCATGCATAAGCTGCAATACTTCAGACTGCGCAAAACAGGGAAAAACATTCAGCGTAATAAACAAGAAAAACTTTGAACTAAAGGAAAACTCGGTCGTAAAAATCGGCGTTTCAAAAAAAAGCCAGTATATTCAGGGCCTCACCGCTCTTCTGATTCCTATTTTGTGCGCCGTTATCGGATATATTTTCGCGCCTGCGCTTTCTCAAAGAACAGGCTTCGTTTTTTCAGAAGGATTTCAAGCTTTCACAGTTCTTGCTTTCTTTTTGGCGGCATGTCTTGCTGTCTTAATAATTTCAAGAAGCAGCATTCACATAACGCTTCCTGAAATTATGCAAGTTCTTTAGGCGTTCAGATGGTCGCGGGCAAGCTTTGAGATCTCATCCGCCATATTTTCAAGCGAAACTTGCTTCTGAACCGCTCCGAGCTCATGCGCAACCTTCGGCATTCCATAGACAATCGCGGACTTTTCATCCTGACCTAAAGTCCATGCGCCCTGCTTGCGCATTTCTGCAAGCTCCACGGCGCCGTCCTTTCCCATTCCAGTCATAATAACACCTAATGCGCGGTTCTGATAAATTTTCGCAACCGACTCAAAAAGAACATCGGCAGAAGGCCTGTGGCCATTTCTCTGAGGCTCGTGCGACAAGCGGATAACTTTTTTTCCGAAAGCGCCAGATTCAACAAGGATATGGTAATCTCCAGGCGCAATATAAATATGGCCGCTTTCGATCAAATCATTGTCTTCAGCCTCTTTTACCTCAAGAGCGCAAATTTTATTCAGGCTGTTAGCAAATTCCTTCGTAAAACCAGCCGGCATATGCTGAACAACGAGAATCGGCTGCTTCAAATGCGGGTCTATCATCTTAAAGACATCACGCAAGGCATTAGGACCGCCTGTCGAGATTCCAATCGCAATAATTTCAATTTTTCCGCCCTCACGAAGCGGAGTTATTACAGCCGGCTCTTTTTCACGGGTAGCTGTGCTAAAAAGACTGTTTTTTATTTCCTCGCGGGCTTTTCTCGCTTTTTGGACAGCATCTTCACTCGAAAGGAATTCCTTTGCTTTTTGCTCGCCCATCGCAGAAGTGAGCTTCCGCTCAACAGCGCGTTCTTCCTGCAGATGAGCGTAGAACTCGTCATTTAGAACACTTTTTCCTTTTTTTCTAGCAAAAGCGCCGCCATACGAAGAAATCATCTCCGTCAAACGGTCAGCCACAGAACTAATATCTGCGGAAATAGAGCCGTTCGGCTTTGTAATAAAATCAGAAGCGCCAAGCTCAAGACATTGCATTGTTACAGCAGCGCCACGCTCAGCAATGCTCGACAAAATTATTACAGGAATATCAACATGATGCTCTTTTCGCCATTTCAAAAATTCAACACCGTTCATAACCGGCATTTCAATATCAAGGACAATCACATCAGGCTTAAGCAGCGAAAGCTTTTCGACAAGGAACTGACCGTTCATCGCCTTTCCAATCACTCTCATACCCTCGGTTCCGTCAATAACACGCGAAATAAGATTGCGCATTAGCGCAGAGTCATCACAAATTAAAACTTCAATATCGTCCATAAATTCCACTGTTCCTAAAGCTGTTTTTGATAAAGGCAAGCCCATTGAGTCTTGAGAAACTCAAATTTCGTATCCATTCCAAAAAGTGATTCCGAATGTCCGATAAAGAGATAAGAATGAGAGCCCATCGAATCCCAGAAACGGTCGATTGTAGCTTTTTGAGCCGCCTCATCAAAATAAATCAAAACATTGCGGCAAAACACGACGTCAAGATTTCTCGCGCCGGAATCGTTGCGGAGATTGTGGTAGTCAAATTTGATTGTGTTCATCAGCTCGCGTTTAACCTGATAACCTTTGTCAACTTTTGTGAAAAACCGCTGAAGATATTTTTCAGGAATTCCTGTAACGCGAGCATCAGGATAAAATCCCTGCTGGCCTACCATAAGCGACTTCAGCGAAATATCAGAAGCTGTGATCTGAAATTTATAAGGCACCGGCAAAATATCCGCAAGAATCATTGCGATTGTGTAAGGCTCTTCTCCAGTTGAACAGCCAGCACTCCAAATTCTTATGGTTGTGTCGCCTGTTTTCTTTTTGCACTCGAGAATATGCGGAATCACATAATTGATCAAGGCATCGAAATGAGGCTGATTTCTAAAAAATCTAGTCAAATTAGTCGTTACCGAGTCAAGCATCGTCTTCATTTCTTCCTTGTTTGAACAGATAAGACGATAGTATTCCTCTACTGAGTCAAGCTGCTTTTCACGAAGTTTTTCTTTTAGGCGGCTGTCGAGAATCGACCGGTTTGTCGCCGAGAATGTAATTCCGCTTTCGTCATAAATCACCTTGCGAAACATATCAAATTCTGCATCAGTTAATAAATCTGCCATATGCAAGATTATACACCGTGAACTTTTTATTGTAAATTAAGATTTCGTTCTATACGTTTTCGGATTTTTCACAAAAGAGAAAAAACTTCAATTCAAAAAGCAGGGATGTGAGTTTTGATTCGCGGCAATTTTTATGATAAAATCACGGAAAATGAATTTAAAAAAGAATATTCTCAGGCATAAAAAGCTGCAAAAACCTGTTTCAAGATTCATCATCATTGCCTTTTCCATATGTTTTATGTCTTGCTCGCTTGAATATTACAAATCTCAAAATTCGGAAGACTCAATACCGGAATTTATTTTCAATGAAGCAAAATTCTCGCGCTACGAGGCCGGAAAATCAAAAATCAGACTCCGCGCGGAAAAAATCGAGCAGTATAAATCCGACAGCGCAGCCTATGCAAAAAATGCGGAATTCGATTCCTACGACGACACGGGAAAAATTGAAACCAGCGGAAGCTGCGGTCTGCTTGAAGCAAAAATCAGAACCGAAAATTACAAGCTTTTCAATAATATCTATCTGAATATGATTTCGCAGAAAATGGAATTAAACGCCCAAAGTCTCGCCTTCAGCAAAAAATCAGAGCAAATCACGAGTGGCTACGACTCAGAAGTCAAGCTTAAAAAGGAAGGCATGGAAGTTTCAGGAACAGGATTCAGCGCAAGCGGCATAAGCAAAGCGTTTACTTTTGACTACGGAGCCGCCGGAACAATCGAGACAAAAGAATCCGAAAACAACGGCCTCAAAGAAGACTCC
>CAVDRA010000152.1:0-4636 GCA_963611155.1 bacterium
ATACTTTAAATAGCTTTAGCCTTGCAGGAAAACTTGAAGACGGAATTCTCACTTTGCGTGTTTCGTTCAAGCCAGGGGCAATGCCTTTTGCAATCACGGAAATTTTCACATCCGAAAGCGAATAAAAGCAAAAAACAAAAAAAATTAAAGGCGGACTGGAATTGACTTGAGTGCACGCAAGTTTATTTCAGACCAAAACAAAAAATTTAAGGAAAGTTTTATGAAAAAAATATTTTTGACAATTGCGGCTCTTGCTGCAATCTTCTTTGGATTCACTTCTTGCGCTTCTAATGATGATGACAACGATTCTTCATCTTCTGTGTCTTCTGAATCTTCTGCGAACGCAAGCACAGATTCTTCAGAAAAACCAAGCGGAACATTCTGGGGCTCGCTTACAGTTTATGGCGCTTCTTATGACTGCGCGCTTGAGGTTACAGAAACTTCGGTGAACCTTTATTCAACAATGATGTCTTACTTCTACACAAACAATGTCTGGCAGGAAAATGACAGCGGAAGCTACACGATTTACTGCTTTGCAGACGGTGCGGACACATCGGATACAAGCAGCGCTTCTCTTTCTGTAGATTTCTCAAGCGACACAGCCGCGACATTTACAGTTGTTAAAATGAGCGTGACTTCCGGAACTCTTACAAAAGGCGCTGATTATTCTTATGAATACTACGCGCAGAAAAATCTTTACGGCTCTTACTGGGGAAATCTCACAGTCTCAGGCACATCTTACCCGATGTGCATTGTAATTGAGGAAAGCTCTGTTACACTCCACAGCAACATTATGGGACAGGCTTACTCTGTTGTAACTTTTACAAACAACTATGACGGAACTTTGCTTGCCCAGTGCTACAACGACGGCGAGGACACTGCTTCTGATTCAACCCATGTGACTGTGACATTTGATATTACAGCCGCCCCTGTTGAATGTGTTCCATGTATTGTTCCGATGAAAGCTCTTGCGACTTTCGACAGCTGTCCGAAGGGAAGCGACTACAATAACGAATATACGTACTAAAACTTAGGGCTGTCTAAAAAAGAGTTTAACACACGGTGGTTGAGCCTGTCGAAACCACCAGTAAAGGCAATATATGCTTGATTTGCACCAAAGATGCACAAGCTCAATCGGCGCAACTCTTTTAGCCAGCCTCAACGTCCTTGCTATTATTAAAAATCTGGTTTTATATGAAAAAAAATATTTTTGTTTGTTTTTTAGTTTTTTGTGCAGGCATCGCTTTTTGTGCCGAAAGCGGCGACGATGTTATAAAAGTTACCGCAAACCGTGTTGAAGACGAAATTTCCGAAGAAAAACAGACTCAGCACATTAAAGTTGTTTCTGCAGAAGAAATTAAAGAAAGCGGTTCTAAAACTGTGAGCGATGTTCTGCGTTCCGTGCCGGAAATTACGGTAAATGCGCAGAGTTCAGCAAATCCGACCGAAACTGTCAGCATGCAGGGCTTAAGTTCTGAATATGTGAAAATCCTTGTTGACGGCATTGCGGCTGGAACAGACATTGACGGTTCAACTTCGCTTTCTAGTATTCCGGTTGAAGACATTGAACGCATTGAAGTTATAAGCGGGGCAGGCAGCGTAATGTACGGAAGCAATGCGATGGGCGGCGTTGTGAACATCATTACAAAAAAGGCGAAAAACGAATACGACGGTGTAAAGGCGCATTTTAACCTTGGCGACGAATTTTCTTTTTCACCTGAAACAAAAAATATCAGAAACTACAGCAGTGCAGGACTTTCTGTTGCTGGCGAAAAATTAAGCGGAAACTTGAGCGGCAGTTTTGACTGGAATCCCGGAAAACAAAAATCAAGCTGGGATGCTCTTTCTCAGGATTACATTGACTACTACGAAAGCGCCAAAAAAAATCTTGCTTTTGTGCGCGCGGGCGGAGAATACACGGACGACTGGGGAAAACTTGGGGCATACGGACTTTTTAATAATTCATACCAAATCTGCAATTTTACAAAAACCGGCTACGACAAAGGCTCAACAATGGAATATTCAAGCAGCAGATTGGAAGGCGGCATAAACGGAAAATACATTTTTGACTCAAATTTAGATTTTACGGCATTTTCCAGCATAAAAAGCTACAGAATGGACAATACCTACAACGTAAGCGCAGGAAGCTATTCTTCAAGCAAAAAAACACAAAGCGACTCTTTAAACTGGGAAAGCGACTTTCGCACAAACTTAAAAATCGGAAGTTATAACGAAATTCTTTTTGGCTTGAACGCTCTTTTTGACACAATCGACGGCAACACTTTTGACGAAAAAAAATTGCAGTGGCAGTTTGCCGCCTTTGCCCAGGACACAGTAAAAATCCTAAACGAAAAATTGAGCATTGTTCCAGGAGCGCGTTTTACAGTCAGCCCAGGCAATGACGGCGAAAAAACTTTGATGCAGGCAGTTCCAAACCTTGGCTTAAAATATCAGGCAGGCGAAAATACAGCCCTTAAATTTTCATATGGAATGGGCTATAAAATTCCTTCGCTGCGCCAAAAATACTGGATTTTCCGCCACAATTACGCTCCCGGCTCAGGGAACTTTATTCTTTACGGAAACGCAGACTTAAAACCGGAAAAATCGCACGCATTCAACTTTAGCGCAGACACAAAAATCCTGAATATTTTTAGCGTTTCAGCCTCGGCATATTTTAACTACATTCTTGATTTAATCGACAGCGTTGTAACGGACGCAGAATCTAGTCCGCAAATCCGCGAATACCAGAACGTTGACAAGGCAATGACTTACGGAGCCGGACTCAATTTTTCTGCTGACCTTGACCGCTTTAGCGCAAAGGCAGGCTACACTTTTACAGCGGCAAAATCTTACGACAGCGAAAACGAAAAATGGCTCGACATGGCGCTCCGCTCAGAGCATAGAATAACCGCCTCAGCCTCGTATAAAATCCCGGTCTTGGAAGCAAAAATCTCCGCAAATGCCGAATGGAATTCTCCGCAGCTTTTGTCAACCGGAGGCAATTCAAAAACTCCGGACTATTTTATGGCGGGTGCAACGCTTTCAAAACTCTTTTTTGAAGAAAAACTTGAGCTTTACACCCGCGTAAGCAATATTTTTAACAACCTGAATTTCAAAAACGGCACAAACGGCGAAACCCAAAAATCCTACTACGGCCTAGAAGACGGCACAACGCTGACGGTTGGCGCGAAATTAAAGTTTTAAATTTTGGTAAAGGTCAGGGCGGCTGCCGGCAAAGCCGTCACTGGGCTATCCGTGGTTTTTGAATTGGAAGTTAATTGGTGCCACGGATGGCACTAAAGACAGTAGACCCGCACAAATTGCAACGCAATTTGTGGCGCGACAGGATGCCGCGCTATCCCTGCCGCAAAAATTTACACCAAGAGCGAGACAGCTCCCGGCAAAGATTCCCAGCGCACTTTTTTTACATTTCCCCTGAATTCTCCGTCGGTGTGCAGAACTGACGGCTTGTCTGAGGCAATCTCAAGTTTTTTGCAGTCTTTTAGAAGAAAACCGGGAAGATTTTTTTGAAGCCCGAAAAGCAAAAATGGAAAAAAGAAAAAAGTCATGATTTTCGGAACTCCGTGCGCCATGCACATTGAGATTTTTCCGTCGTCCGCCTTTGCATTTGGATTCATTGGAATTCCGCCGCCTTCGCTTTTAAGATTCATGTTTGCAAGAAAAATCGTTTTTTTGAATGTTTTTGGCTCTTCGTCATCGAATTTCAGATTTACGGAATAAGTCTTCATCGTAAAAAGCGTCTGTATTGTGTAAAAACCGTAGCTGAGTTTTCCGAGATGAATGAAATTCAGAATTTTCTTGATTTTCGCCGTGTTTATTCCTGTTCCTACAATCGCATTCAAGCCGAATCCTGAGCTGATTGCAAAAAGATTCTTTCTTTTGCGTTCGTCGTGAAAATCATCGTCCAGTACTGTCGCAATTCCTAAGTCAATTTTTTTGTTTCCATCTGAGCTCAAGATTTTTTCAAGCGCTTTTCTTGGATCATGGCGCGGAATTTTCATTCCACGGCTAAAGTCATTTCCGCTTCCGGTCGGAATCAGGCCGATTTTGATTTTTGAAAAATTTTCAGGCATGACTTCGTCTTTTTCATTTCTTCCGATTCCGTTTATCACTTCATTTAAAGCTCCGTCGCCGCCAACAACCACAAGGCGGACATCATTTTCTTCAGAAAGAGAAAGTTTTCGTAGCTCACGTGCGATTTCTGACGCATGGCCGGCTTTTTGCGTTATATGTGTTTTGTATTTAATATTCTTTTCTTTTAAGATTTTCTGGATTTTGTTCCATTTAAGAAGTGCTTTTCCGCTTCCTCCACGGATATTCACGATAAAATGTAGCATGCCAAAATTATAGAATGTTTTTGTTTGCGATTCCACAAAAAGTTCTGTATATTTAATTTCACTAAAAAGCCAAATTAGGAGACTCTATGGCAGAAAAAGCTAAAAAAAAGGTCGGAAAGAAACCTTTTATTATCGTAGTTTGTATCGTTGTGCTTGCGGCCCTTATTTACAATTCGGTTACGGTTGTAGGTCCGAATGAGCGCGGAATTGAAGTGAAGCTCGGAGAAGTTTCCGGCGATATTTTGCAGCCGGGAATGCATTATCATATTCCCTTTATC
>CAVDRA010000153.1:0-4633 GCA_963611155.1 bacterium
TTGCTTTCAAATAAAATAAAATTGGAAGCAAAAATCATTAGTGAGCAAAGCGAACGACATTCCCCTTGCGCTCCATACCTTCGGTATTGCGCTATCCCCTCTCCTGGGGGACTCAGCCCCCAAACCCCAAAGAAAATTATTACTTTTGCTGCAATTTGGCGCCACGGATAGCGCGCCCTAAAAAAGAAAACTAATTTTTGTGCATTATTTTGTTTATAATAGAAAAAACTATCATTGCCGTTACGTTTACGGTCAGAATTCCGATTGAGCCGACTAAACCGATTTTGTCTGCTACCGAGCCTACGATTTGAGGAGCAACGATTCCTCCGAAGGCTGCGATTGCCAAAAGCATTGAAGTTCCAATGTCGCTTCCGGCGATTGCTGCGTGAGCGTTAGAAATTGATGTGGCGTAGATTCCGGCTAAGAAAAATCCGAGTCCTACAATGCAGAGCGTAATTAAAGCAAGATTTTTTGTTGAAACAAGAAGAATAAAGAAAACCGCTGTGGCAAGGCAGTCCGCAAGTATGATTGTCTGCTTTTTTATTTTTGTTGAAACAAGGGCTGTAAAAAGGCGGCCAAAAAGGACTGCAAGCCAGGTGAACGAAACAAGCTCGTTTGCGTAAGTGTCGCTCATGATTCCTGTTGAGCGGAAATAAGTTACAAACCAGCCGTTTATGCAGTTTTCAAATCCGAGATAGAAGAAAAGAATAATTCCGGAAATCCAGAAAACCGGCATTTTGTAAAACTTGCATTTTTTTCCGGGAAGTTCGATTTTGTTGATTGAATTTTCTGCTTTGGCTGCGTCTGCTGGCTGTGTGCCCGCGTCTTTTTCTTTTAAGTCGAGCTGAGTCAAAAGAACTACAGCGACAGCGGAGGCTATTGTGATTGCATAAACGATTGCCTTCCAGCTGAATCCGTTGTTAAAGAAAATTGAAGCGAACAGCGGGGCTGAAAAGGCTCCGATAGCAAATGTCATGTGCAGAATGTTGAGAGCGAACGCGCTTCCGTCTGAGTTTTCGTTTATGTAGGCGTTATTTATGATTGAATTGCTTCCGCGGCAAATTCCAAGAATCGTAAAAAGAACAATCATTGCCCATACTGGCGGAATCAAAGTTACCGCAAAAAGAACGAGCGGAATAACAGTAGCAGTAATCAAGATTGCTGGTTTGCGGCCGGCAATCTTTTCGAGCGCAGGAAAAACAAAGCTTGCAAGGAAGTTTCCGATTGCGAAAGCGGAAAGAAGCGTGCCTGCAACTGTGTAGCTTAAGTTTGCTTCTTCGATTAGATAAGGAAGAATTGCGCCGATTACCAAAACTGTTGATCCCTGGCATAAAAAAGAGAAATAGTTGGGATAAAATTTTTTGATTCTGATTCTGTCTGTCATGATAAGGATTTTAATTCATTTGTTTTTTTGATACAACGTCAGCGGTTTTTCTGATTTTTTAAAGGCTGGTTCATGGGCGTTTTGTGCGGTTTTTTTTGTATTTTCTCGCTGTAATTGAAAAAAGTTTTCTAGAGTTTTATAATCTCTGATATTTTATTCTAACTTATCTATTTTTCAGGGGAAAAACGATGGTAATTCTTACATTGAACTGTGGTTCGTCTTCAGCCAAATATCAGGTTTACGACTGGGACAACAAAGATGTACTGGCTACAGGTGTTGTTGAACGCGTTACAGCTCCAGGCTCAGTTATTACTCACAAACCAAAAGGAAAGGACAAATTTGTAAAGGAAAGCCCTTGCCCGACTCACAAAGAAGCAATCGAGCTCATTCTCGAAGCCATTACTGACAAGGATCACGGCGTTATTTCTGACATGAGCGTTATCGGTGCTGTTGGTCACCGCGTACTCCATGGCGGAGACAAATTCACGAAATCTGTAAAAGTTACTCCGGAAGTTCTCGACACTTTCCGTTCTGTAATCGGTCTCGGACCTCTCCACATGCCTGCAAACATCATGGGTATTGAAGCGGCTCAGAAAGTTCTTCCGAACGTTCCTCACGTTGCAGTTATGGACACAGCATGGCACCAGACAATGCCTCCGGCAAGCTACCGCTACGCTATTCCAAAGGAATGGTATGAAAAATACGCTGCACGCCGCTACGGTTTCCACGGAACTTCATTCCTCTACACTGCAAAACGCGCTTCAGTCCTTCTCCACAAGGAACCAAAAGACACAAATGTAATCATCGCTCACGTTGGTAACGGTGCTTCTATGTGTGCCGTTAAAAACGGCTGCTGTTTTGATACTTCAATGGGTATCACTCCGATTGAAGGTCTCGTAATGGGAACCCGCACGGGCGACATCGACGTTACTCTTCCTTTCTATATCATGAGGGAAACTGGAATGTCTGTTGAAGAAATGGACACAGCGCTCAACAAGAAATCTGGTCTTCTCGGACTTACAGGTCTTTCTTCTGACCGCCGCGACATTGCAGACGCAGCAGAAAAAGGAAACAAAGACGCACAGCTCGCAGTTGACATGGAAGTTTACCGCCTCAAGAAGTACTTCGGCGCTTACATGGCAGCAATCGGTCCTGTTGATGCAATCGTTTACACGGCAGGTGTCGGCGAACACTCGGCAATGATTCGTGGCCGCGCACTCGAAGGTCTTGAATGGATGGGCGTAAAGATTGACCCGGTAAAGAACGAACTTGCAAACACAGGCAACGCTGAAACATGCATTTCCGCAGATGATTCAAAAGTAAAGGTTTTCGTTATTCCGACAGATGAAGAGCTCGTAATGACAGAAGACGCATTTGCAATCATGAACGGAACATACGACGTTCACACAAACTTCAAGTATTCTTTCCAGGATCCTGCATACCGCAACAAGGCACGCGAAGCAGCCCTCGTAAAAGAACTCGAAAAACACCCGGACCTCGCAAAAATCATCGTACGTCCGTAGTCGTTTCATAAAATAAGGGCGGACTTCCGTCCTGAACTGAAAACAAAAAAAAGCCAGACCGAAAGTCTGGCTTTTTTTATAACTGCGACAAGTATTCACCCTATCTCTGACAGCTTCCGTCGTGAACTGAGCGGGCTGTTTTGTTTTGCGATGCCTCACCCGGCGGGGACACTCCACAGCGCCCTGTGTTTTGACGGCGTTTTGAATGTCTCCCCGAGAAAAAAACGGCTCTCAAATTTACTTTTTTCACATTTATGATAGAATAACTTCCGCAGCGGATCTCAATGCTGTGTATCACTAAAAAACGGCGGATTTAAAATAAACTGCAATTTCTTACGTTGGTGCGAAATTGCGTTAAAAAGCCAAATCGGAAATTGATATTTTCTCACTGGCTTTTTACAGGAGGGAGACTATGGCTGTAATAACTATTTCCAGACAGTATTTTTCAGAGGGACATGAAATTTGCAAAAAAATCGCGGAAAAGACCGGGTTCAAGCTTTATGACCGTGCGGCAGTTTTCCAGAAAATGATTGAGCTTGGCTGCAACAAAGAGAAAATCAAATGTTTTGACGAGATAAAGCCCGGACTTCTTCCGTCTCTCTCAAAATACAACGATGAATATCTTTATTATCTGAAGACTGCGGTCCTTTCGGTAGCGAGAGAGGATAACTGCGTGATTGAAGGGCGGGGCGCTTATATTATCCTGAAAGATATTCCGAACCATGTTTCCGCGCGAATTTTCGAGCTCCGCGAAAAACGTGTGGAAAATGCGATGAAAGAGCGGAATGTAAGCGAAAAACGCGCGAAAAGAATCGTAAAAAAGGCCGACATGCATCAGTTCGGCTTTATAAAGCATTTTTTGCATACAAATGTTTTTTATCCGGTGGAGCAGAATCTTATAATAAATTCCGGTCTTTCTGATGTCGACTCAATTGCCGACTCGATAATCGCGTTCGCTAAAACTTATGTTACAGAGGAAAAAGAAAAAGAAGGAAAGAAAAAACTTGAGAAGCTCATGATCGGGCAGGAGATTGTGAATATGCTCCGTTTTATCTACTTTGTCGATATTGACTCGATGAGATGCGAAGTAAAGGGAGACTCGATTTATCTTGACGGAGTTGCAAGCACGAAAGGAATTGTTGACTACGCTTTGAAAGTCATAAAATGCGAGTTTCCCGAATTCAAGATTGTAAACCATATCATGGTGGTGCAGGCCGGCATGAATCTGCGTTAGCGGAACGCTGATTTTTTCTTTGCTGTTTGCCCGCAAAAAAAGACTGTCCGGTAAAACGAACAGTCTTTTTTGCGGGATTCCGGACTACGCCCGGAATGACAGAAAGCCGTCATGCTGAACTTGATTCAGCATTTTTTTCCCTTATTTTACAAATTCTTTTTTAAGGAAGTCTAAGTCAAGTTCAGGATAAAGAACAAACTTGCTCAAAAGTTCCTGTACGCGTTTTGATGCGGCTTCTTTTACGCCTTCGTCGAGTACAATCTTGAGTTTTGCAGGTTTGCCGTCTTTTGTTACGCCAGGTTTTGTGCCTTTAAGCACCATGTCGATAATTGCGGCAACTTCTTTCATTTCTCCTTCTTTCATTCCGAGCGTTGTGAGTGCAGGAGTTCCGAGACGAAGTCCTGAAGTGTACCATGCGCCGTTCTTGTCGTACGGAAGTGCGTTTGCGTTTGTCGTTACGCCTGCCTGGAACAATGCTGCTTCTGCCTGCTT
>CAVDRA010000154.1:0-4603 GCA_963611155.1 bacterium
CGTGAACAAGGTCTTCTGCAGCTTCTTCATCATTTATAACGCGCCACGCAACTTTTTTTCCGTTTTGTGAAATTTTCACATCGCAGAGACTCAAATCTGCAATTCCGGCGCGCAAAATTCCCTCGTAACGCACAATCGAAAATGACTTTGCAAGGCCTGCGATCCGAGTTTTTTTGATTGAAACAATATCGCTGTAATAATTTTTGACTGAAATAAGCTCAGCGCATTTTTGCATTTCCGCAGTTGCAAGCGCAATGCGTTTCTCGGTCTTGATTCCAGAAATTTTTCTGAAGCCGCAAAAAATTCCAAGTCCGCATGCAATCGCCAAAATCAGAATCAGAATTATCTTCCATAAAATTTTATTTATAAAACGAGATAAAAATCCTTGCCCGGCATTTTTTCCATCAATTTTCTGTTTCACACCGGAGTTTTGATTTTTTGTTTTGACTTCATTTCCAAAATTTGGCTTTTTGTTTTTCATTTTTTCTCTCCGTAAAATCTCTAAAATCAGCAAGAGCGTGACAAAAACAAAAATTTTCATCACGCTCAAATAAACAAAATAACTTCTTCCTTTTTAGGTGCTTCAGCGTTAGAATAACATTATATGGAAAACAACATTGCTATTTCACAAGAAGAAGTTGATAAACTTTTTGGAATTATATCACAAGATAACAAATCAAAGGCAAATCAAGCCAAAAAAAAATATAAATACCAAAAAATTTTAAAAGACATAGAAATTGAGCTAATAAAAAAAGGCTGCAATGCGCTAAACAAAGATTTTGAAGTGGCGCTAAAAGAAAAATTCGGTGCTCCAAGAATCCGAAGGCTGATTTTGACAGGCGCAGAAGAAATTTCATCAGAAGAATTTTTTGACTCGCTCACAAAAAATGACTTTACCTACAAGCTTTCAGTCAATGGGGCAAGTCTCTTTATAAAGCTTGACTCGTTTCTTTACGGCGCTCTTTCAGGTCTCGTAATTGATCCGCTCCATAAAATAAATTTCTTTCAAAGCGAAGTGCTCCGCCATTTTGTGATTGCAATTCTGGCAAAATGCATTGAAAAGAAAAACAAATTTGAAACAGAAATCAAAGTTGAAAATATGTTTGAAAAATCATTTGACGAATATTCGGCAGACAAAACAGGAATTGTTCTAAGCATAAACTGGAATGAAAATCTCCGTTCATTTGGAATCGAAAAATTTTTCCTCACCCAAGAATTCCTAAAGGAAATAAAAATTTTAAGAAAATAAGAAAACGGGCTGCCCAACAAATAAAGCTAGGCTGAACTCACGGCTTGCATACAGTCTCAGCCGCAAATTCAGCTTTATTTATTTTAGACGCAACGCCATATTCAGCTTATCGGCATTGCAGTCCAAAAACTCTTTGGACTGCCCCTGCTTTTTAAGCGCGTTTCATATCGATTTTTTTTATCCAGTTGTCGCCGAAGTTATCGATTGCAACAGCCAAAACAGAAAAAATAACCGCTGAAGCACAAATCAAAAAAACACATACAAGTCCGAATAACATAAAATTCTCCTACAAAAAATCATATCTAGTATTTTAATTGTCCTGAAAATAACACAGGACAATTTTCAAAAAATAAAAATTCTGACGCTGGTTTTAGAATGCTGTTTGCGCAAATCTAAAAACAGGCAATCAAAAATAAAAATTCAATTACCTGAAAAGAATAACACAGCCGAGTGTTATCACGATAAATATCGCAATTAGAGAAATCGTAGCAGTCATGCTCGCTCCTGAAAAAAATTCTGATTTTCAAGTGAAAATGCGAATTAAAAAATCAGATGCAAATTCAAAACAAAAAATTTCTATAAAATTAGATGAGAATCTGCAGGATTTTTTGTTTCACAAGGCAATCAAGCCGCAAAATTAAAGCAGCCCATTTTTGTCAGGAACATTAGATAAATGTCTGGAGGAAAATAATATTTTTAATTATCTTTGGAAGAAGAAGCACACGAAATGTGCTTATGGAAATATTCGATGAGAAAAAAAGGAAGACTGAGGATATTTCAAAATTCTCAAAAAGGAGGGTCCCGGAAAAGCCGAGAGAGTTTTCAGCTTTTTTTTGCGAACGAGAGAATGTCCGCTCGATTGTTTTCGACTCATTTACAGACGCGGAAATAAATTCCTGCGAGGAAGAGTGAACGGAGATGATTTTTACATCATCAGATGATGAAAAAACCGCTTTCGGCACATTGATTCCCGCATAAGAAGAAAACAGAGCGAGAAAAGAAAAAACAATGTACAAAAAACGGCATTTCATATTTTTTCAAAAATCGCGGCAGGAAAAATTCCCGCCACAATTACGATAAAAGTCTAGCGAAGACCGCCATAAATCGAAGCGATCAAGTTTACGATAGTAAACTTGTTAAGCAACGTATGGCGGACGCAGCGTCTAGCGAAGACCGCCATACGTTGCGATAAATACTCCGGCCGCCATTGCAGTTCCAATAACACCAGCAACGTTTGGTCCCATAGCATTCATCAAGATAAAGTTTGTAGGATCTTCAGCCTGGGCAACTTTATGCGCAACGCGAGCTGCCATTGGAACAGCGGAAACACCTGCAGAACCGATAAGAGGATTGATTTTCTTTCCCTTTGGAAGGAACAAGTTCATCAATTTTCCCATTAAAAGTCCGCCGGCAGTCGCAACAGCAAAAGCCACCAAACCAAGAATGATAATTCCAATTGATTCTCCCTTGATGATTTTCTCTGGAGTCATCTGTGAACCAACACCCAAAGAAAGAAGAATTGAAACAATGTTCATCAATTCGTTCTCCATTGTCTTTGAAAGACGAGTTGCGGCACCAGATTCTTTTATAAAGTTACCAAATGCGAGCATACCAATAAGAGGAGCCGCAGGCGGCAAAAGAAGAATTGTCAAAAGAAGAAGCATCAGAGGGAACAAAACTTTTTCAGCTTTTGAAACAGCGCGAGGGTTTTCCATATGGATTGAACGCTCTTTTTTTGTTGTAAGAAGCTTCATGATCGGAGGCTGAATCATAGGAACCAATGCCATGTAAGAGTAAGCAGCAACTGCGATTACACCCATAAGCTCAGGAGCCAATTTTCCAGAAACGTAAATTGATGTAGGACCGTCTGCTCCACCGATAATTCCGATTGCGCAAGCCTGCATGATATTGTAGTTCAAGCCGAACAAGTTCATGATTGCAACGCCAAACAAAGTGAAGAAAACACCAAACTGAGCGGCACCGCCCAAAATAGCTGTCTTCGGATTTGCGATAAGCGGTCCGAAGTCTGTCATTGCTCCAATTCCCATGAAAATCAGCATAGGGAAGAACTCGTTTCCAACACCAGCCTTGTAAATAATAGCAAGCATGCCGTCAGGAAGATCACCCATTCCAGCGCCGACGATGTTTACAAGAATTGTAC
Source organism: bacterium (assembly GCA_963611155.1). Taxonomy (GTDB): domain Bacteria; phylum Spirochaetota; class Spirochaetia; order Treponematales; family Treponemataceae; genus Treponema_D. The sequence continues at coordinate 3,411 of CAVDRA010000154.1, forward strand.
CGAATCCGATTGGAATCAAGAGAAGCGGCTCAAATCCTTTTCCTACAGCAAGGTAAACAATAAGGAAACCAACTGCAATCATAACCAATGACTGCCAGCCAGGAGCTTTTCCCCAATCCTGCAGAGGAGCTTCTTTTACTTCCAAAACTCCAGTAGGATTCGGCGCTACTCTTTCCTGTTTCATCATCTGATAGATTCCAGTTGACTTACCAATGTTCTGAATAAATTTTCCAACATTAATCTCATGCTCTTCGCCCCAATTCTCAGTTCCTTTTACGACACGCTTAAGACCGTGCCCCTCTGAAACCGGATTTGCAGGAGCAGTTACAGCAGGAACTGAATCTTCAGCAACGTCGCCTGCAGTCTGAGCAAGAACCTTAGAACCTGAGCTTACAACAAAAGCAATTGCCATAATTGCACAAGTTACGCCGAGAACCTGCTTTTTAAAGTTTTTATTTAAATCGATCATTTCATTTTTCCTATAGGAAGCCTCCGAAACATTCAGCATTCAGAGGCTTCTGAAAATTTTACTGGATTGAAGCGATTGCCTGTCCGTTAGAAACCTGAGAGCCAGTTGCAGCGATAAAGTGTACTTTACCAGCAGCGCCAGCCTTGATTTCAAGTTCCATCTTCATTGATTCAATGATTACAACAGTTGTATCAGCCTGAACTGAAGCGCCTTCTGCAACAGCGTATTTAAGCAAAGTTCCAGCAACAGGTGCCTTTACTTCTTTTCCGCCGGCAGGAGCAGCAGCTACAGGAGCAGCTGGCGCAGCAGCAGGTTTTGCAGCAGGAGCTGGAGCAGCTTTTACAACTCCGCCGATTGTTGCAATTACCTGACCGTTAGAAATCTGTGTTCCGGCAGGAACTGTGTATGAAATTGTTCCGTCAGCAGGTGATTTTACTTCAAGTTCCATCTTCATTGATTCAACGATGATGATTGTCTGACCTTTTGTAACTTTTGTTCCGTTAGCGAAGCACTGTTTAAGCAAAGTTCCAGCAACTGGAGCCTTTACATCTTCTCCGCCAACTGTTGTTGCAACTGCAGCAGGGGCACTAGCGTCAGCAGCACCGAAAGAAACGTTGTAAGAAGTTCCATCAACAGTGATTGCGCCGTTGTTTGAAGTAACCTGATAGCTCTGGCCGTTAACAGTAACAGTGTAAGAACCGTTAGCAGAAGCAGCTTTCGGAGC
>CAVDRA010000155.1:0-4589 GCA_963611155.1 bacterium
TTTTCTTGGAGTTCCGACTTTTTTTACTTCCAGGTTTTCAGTGTCGAGCTTTGCGACCGGCGTGTCTGGATGATGCATATTAGGAATTTTTCTTCCCTCAATATCAAGCTTTTCTTCAACATCTGCGAGTTCTTTTTCAGCTTTCGCGACATCATCCTTGATTTTCTTTCCTTCTTCAACGTATTTTGCGCGTGTGTCAGGATCAAGCTTTTGCTTCATGGACTTTGCGTTGTCGTTTCTAAGCTGTTGCAAAGTTTGGAGCTTTGTTGTAAGGGCAGTGCGCTCGTCAAAAAGTTTTACAACTAAATCTGCATCTGCGACCATATTTCTGTCTGAAATATTCTTTTTTACTTCATCAAGATGTTCTTTGATAAATCTGTAGTCAAGCATTTTAAATTCCTCTTGTGGTATTTTAGTCTTTTGAAATATTTATCGCAACTGATAAACCGCAGCTATATTTACGGTAATCATGCTTTTTGCATTTGAAATAGTTGTTGCCAGCTCGTTCGAGTAAGATTCACCGGATGCCAAGTCAGAAACAGCGGCTGTTTTCATGGAATGGTTTACCGGAAGAGGGCTGGACGTCTCTTTAATCTGGAGAACGCGCCCAAGCTGTGCCCCGCTCGCTCCTGCAAGAAGATTGGCGTTTGATTCTGCCTGCTTGATAGCGAATGTTCTTGCCTGTTTTTCAGCTGCCTGCGGATTTGTGACTCCATAAGTGATGGAGGAAAGAGAATTTGCGCCTGATTTTAGGCATATATCAACAATGTTTCCGATTTTCGCTATGTCTTTTACTGAGACGGCAATCTGGTTTGTGACTTTGTAGTCTCCTGGAACATTTTCCTGTGTTTTTGAATTGTATCTTGTTTCCTGATATACGAAAAAATTTTCCGAGGAGATGTCTTCCGTTTTTATTCCGCTTTCTTTGAGCGCTGACTGTATCGCATTCATTTTTTCTGCGTTTTGGGCCGCCGCTTCCTGGACGTCCTTTGCCCGGGTGACGACTGCGGCGCGTATTGTTGCTGTATCGGCCTCTATTGTTACTGTGCCGCTGCCAGAAACTTCTACGGTGCGCTGCGCATAGCTCATCTGCTTTACAGAGCATGATGACAGGACCAGAAGAGTAAGAATTATCCCAATTATTTTTTTCATCAGAATCCTCCGTTCTTTATTGTTGTGTTGCCGGCTGTTTTTCTTTGTGTTTTCCGGGAAAAACTGGCGCGCAGTCTACAATTATCTGATGTCGATGTAGAACCGCCTTAAATAAACGTTCCGCTGATTTGCTTTTTTCCAAAATTTGCTGAGCGGGTAGTACTTTGTGACCGTTGTGTATGCGTCCACTGCGTTTCTTATATTTTTTACAGAAGATTCCGTTTCGTAAATCTCTCCGAGAAGATAGTAAGCCTCGTCAAGACGTTCGTTTGAGCTGTTTATGAATTCCCTGCAGTATTCAAGAGATTCGGCATATTTTTTTTCTTCAAAAAGCGATTTTGCCTTTTCAAGAAGCTCTTCAGCCGATTGGGATTCTTCACTTTCTGTCTGGTCTTCAGCCTGGTTGAAAACCTGAACTTCAGGCTCTAAAGTAAAATTTTGCTGTTCAGTTTCGGCGGAAGATTTTTTTTCGGAAATTTTTGACGCTGATGAAACTTTGTTTTCTGAATTTTCGCCGCTGCTTGAAGCGTAAGCTCCGTTTTTCAGTGATTTTTGCTCTTCCGGCGTTGAAACAGGCATTTTTATATTGTCGCTTGAAATTTCTTTTTCAGCCTTTGGATCTTGAATATATGATTTTACGGCTGAATTTTCATCTTGAATGTTTTCTTGCAATTGCCGGCTGGAATTTTCTTCATTTTCTTCTGAATTTTCAGGCTGTGAATTTTGATTTGATTCATTTCTTTTTTCAGAGTTAGTTTTTACCGTTGTCTGTCTTGGCTTGAACTGCGGATGAGCTATCTGCGCATATGACGGCGCAGTCGTTTTTTCATTTGGAGCCGCTTTTTTGTCTTCGATAGTTACCATAAGATAATCGTCGATTGAATTTCCTGTGAGCGCGTCGTCCTTGTAAAAATGCAGAAAAGTTTCTCCTGGATCGCTTGAATGCAATGTAAAAGTCGTGGCCGATGAGTCTGTAATCCGGCCGAAATATGTGAGCAGTTCTGGAGTTGCTGATTCTCCGATATAAATCCAGCCGTTTCCAGGATAAACCACATCAAGATACTGTCCGCGCTTTATCGTTACTTTTCGTGACGGTGTGTGATTTTTCTGTTGTGAAATCTGCTCTCTTCCGTTTGTATTTTTGTCTTCGGCTGGCAGATTTTCTTTTTTTGCGGGATTCTCTTTTTGGCTGTCCTCAGAAACAGTTTTTTCAGAGTTTATTTCATTTAGGCTTTGCGGAGCTTGAGAGACTTCTCCGTTTTTTTCTGTCTCCTCAGCGACCGCATCGTTGTTCTCAGTTTTTTCTGTTTCCGAAAAAAAATCAGGCCGCGTTTCTAAAGCTTCCTCAATTTTTTTGTTCTGGGAATCTCCGTTTTCACCTTCATTTTCTGACGACGCTTCTCCGTCATTTTCTTCCGGGTATTCTGCTTGTTCTGTTTTGTCTTCGAAAAGTTCAGGCTCTTCGGCAATGTCAATTACTTCTGGCTCTGAAAAAAAATTTGATTCTGATTGAACCGGCGGATTCTCGCTGAAATTTCTGATAGCAAGATCCTCGTCAGCAATTTTTTCGATTTCCGGATCTTTTGTTTCTGCCGGATTTTTTTCCTGAAAATCCTCTTCCTGAGCGGAAAATTGAATTTCCTCATTATTGACTTTTTGGTTTTCAGAAATCTGCTCCGCTGACTTTTCGGCTTTTTCTGCCGTCGTTGTTTTTATTATGTTTTCAGGGAGATTTTGCTCAATTATTGCTGTGAGCGGATTTTTATCTTGAGATTTTTCTTCCGGCATTGTTTCTGATGTGTCTTTGTTTTCAGAATTTGCGTTTGTGTCAGTAGAAACTGCTTCTGAATTCTGAAAATTTCCGTCTGTTTTTTGGGAAGATGGCGTTGAGGCGCACGAAACTGTGAAAATTGCCGTAATTGTGGCGAAAATGAGATAATGCTTTTTTTTCAAGGCGCAGCTCCTATAATTTCTTTGACAATTTTATCATTTGATTCAGCTAAATCATTAAGGACATTCTCGTCCGGATAAGTGAACCATTTATCAGCTTCTTCTTTTTGCCATTGGTTTTCAGTTATTCTTGAAGGATAGTAATCTTTTTCAATCTGCGGAGCGTCTGGAATAAGAACTGGAGCGTCTGCTTCAAAATGCTCAGGCGCGCTTTCAGTTTTTTTTGCGGGTGCAGTCTGGATTAAAAGCACTACGAGCCCGGCAATGAAAAGAACTGTCAAAAAGCAGATTGATGCGAATGTGAAAGGTTTTTTCTGCGCAAAATCGCGCGGTGAAAAAGCGCTTAGAGAATCTTTTATTTCGTCAAAACTCATTTTCTGCCGTCCTTTTTTTTATATTGTCTTATTCATCGTTTTTTTTAGCATTGTCTTCTGAAGAGTCTTGCCGCATGTTTTTTTCCTCTGCCGCATTTTTCTCAGCTTCCTTTTCAGCTTTCGCTTTTTCGCGCTCAAGCCGTTTTTGCTCTTTTACTTCTTTCGCGTGCTGGATTATAACAGGATCCGTCACTGTTCCATCCGGATTATGAATCCGTTTTGGCGGGCGAGGCGGAATCACGACGTCTTTTTCCGGAGAGACATCTTCGTCAATAAAGTCATCCTGCTCATCATACGAAGGAATTTTATCTGTGTCCTCGTCAAGCCGTATCTGAATGATTTTGCTTACGCCTGATTCTTGCATCGTGACTCCAAGCATTGTGCTGGCGCCCATAACCGTCTTTTTGTTGTGCGTTATTACAATATACTGAGAAAGCTTTGCAAATTGCCTTAAGGCCGCAACGAGACTTGTAACGTTTTTGTCGTCAAGGGCCGCATCAATTTCGTCCAGAAGGCAGAACGGAGAAGGCCGGACCTGGTATGTTGCGAACAGGAGAGCGACTGCAGTCATTGTTTTTTCGCCTCCGGACAAGAGGGCAATGTTCTGAAGCTTTTTCCCCGGAGGTTCCGCGTAAATGTCAACGCCGGAAGTCAAAACATTTTGCGGATCAGTCAGCCGAAGCTCGCCTCGTCCGCCCCCGAAAAGTCTTCTGAACATATTGTGGAAATTTTTTTTGATTTTGTTGTAGGTCGAAACGAACATTTCTGTAGATTTCGATTTTATTTCCTCGGAAACTCTCAGAAGATTCTCGAGGGACTTGCTTGTGTCGTCATAGCTTGTCTGGAGTTTTTCGTAGCGCTCTTTCTGCTCGACAAACTGTTCTGGCGCCATCAGGTTTACCTGGCCAAGATCAGCGAGCGATTTTCTTGCTTCTGAAAGTCTTTCACGGATAACTGGCGATGCGGCTGTGATTTTGTACATTCTCTCTTCGAATTCCATCAGATCGCGGCTGTGCGTTTCCTGAAAATTCTGCTTTATGTTTCTGATGTCGTTCTCGCTTGTGACAAGATCCAGCGTGAGTTTTTCGTACTGGGACTGATATTTCTGCTGTT
>CAVDRA010000156.1:0-4539 GCA_963611155.1 bacterium
AAAATCCAGTCCTGCCAACTTCATATACAAGTCGCGGCCGCCAGTTTCAACTGATTCTACTTTAAAAAGCTTTGAATCGCCGGTCTTGCCGTTTCTCAAAGTCACCTCTTCCATCTGCGAGAAATGCTCGTAGCGTCCAGAAGTGCTTTCAACCTTAAATTCACCCGTTACTCCGTGAGAGCCACGGACAAAACCTACTACAAATTGTTCCACAGTACACTAGTCCAGTATTTCCAGGCTATAACGTTTACCGTCTTTACTGGCAGAAGCACTCAATACTGTGCGCAACGCTTTAGCAATACGACCGTACTTGCCGATAACCTTGCCAATATCATTCTGAGCAACGCTAAGCTCAAGGACAGGTCCTCGTTCACCGGCTACTTCGTTTACCGAGACTGCACTGGGATCATCGACCAATGATTTTGCAATGTATTCAATCAGGTCTTTTTCCATTCCCCGTTACTCCCGTTAAACTATCTCTTGAAGCCTTTCTTGTTAAAGAGTTTAAGAACTGTCTCAGTTGGCTGAGCACCAACTCCAATCCAGTAACGAGCTCTTTCTTCATCAAAAGAAATCTGAGCCTCTTCACCTGCGATTGGCGCATAAGTTCCAATTTCTTCGATTGTTCTTCCATCGCGCGGTTTGCGTGAATCCAAAACAACAATTCGATAGAATGGTCTCTTAGCTGCACCGAACTTCTTAAGTCTGATTTTAACCACTTTATTCCTCCATAAATAGAATTGTGAAACAATAATATATCTGTTTTGAAAATAAATATCAAGGAGAGAACCTTTAATATTCGGCAAATTCTTCAAGAAAGATTATGATCCGCAAAAAATATCCGGAAGCGGAGAATCAATTCTGATGATTTCTTTGCTTACAGGATGCGGAAATTCAAGGCTTTGAGAATGAAGCATAATCCGGCTGAATGATTTTCCGCCATAAAGCTCGTCTCCTAAAATCGGGCATCCGGCGCTAGAAAGATGGACTCGAATCTGATGCGTTCTGCCAGTGTGAAGAGCGCATTTTACAACGAAAAAAGTATTTTCTTTCATGCTGATTTTTTCAGAACCGTTTTTTAGCTTAATGGAAGAAATCACTTCAAAATCGGTTTTGCTCCAGAGTCCGCCTTTGCTTTCGCTTGTCTTTCCCCATTTTGCGGCTTGAGATTTTGGGCTGATTCTTCCCATGAAAAACTCGACAGAAAATTTTTTCTGCTTTGGCTTTTCAGAGACAACAGCTATGTAAGTTTTTTTGACAGTGTGATTTTCAAACATTTCATGCAAAGGCTTGTTTACACTTCTGGATTTTGAAAAAAGAATAACTCCGGAAGTTCCAGCATCGAGCCGGTGCATGATTCCAACATAAGGCGGATTTTTCGCGTTCGGATTTTCAATTTTCTGCCGTTCAAACAAGAATCTTACAACTTCTTCATGAAGGTTTCCGCGGCATTCGACAATAGTCTCTTCTACAGGAAAATGAGCCGGCTTGTTCACGCAGATTATAAAGCCGTCCTCGAACAAAATATCCTTCCTGGTCAGCTCGAATTTTATATCGTCCGGTTTTTTCTCGAAAAAAAGCTTTTCCTCGTCAAGACTCACGCGGATTTCTCCGCCGGAAAAAACTTCAAACGACGGGACACGAATCTGACGGCCGTTCACAAAAACCGAACCCGCAACAATCAGACGGCGGATTTTTGAATTTGAAATTTCTTTTCCGACAAAGGACGGAATTTTTTCCCGGAGAATCAGGTCAAGGCGATTTTTTGATGATATTTTAAAACTGAAATTTTTCATGGCTAATTTACAAAATGGCAGCGGACTTTGTGTCCAGGAGCGATCTCCTTTAATTTTGGAACTTCATTCAGGCATTTTTCGCATGAATTATCGCATCTTGAAGCAAACGGACAGCCTTTTAACGGGTCAAGAACAGTTCTGATTTCTGACGCGGCGCAATCTTTTCCAAAATTCCGATTTTCTTTTTTTATTTCTGTCGATGAGAAAAGAAGCTTTGTGTAAGGATGAAGAGCTTTTTCATAAAGATTTTCAGACGGAGCTTCCTCCATAATCATTCCCGAATACATGACGCCGATTGTGTCGCAAAAATAGCACGAGACCCGCAAATCATGGGCAATAAACAAAAATGAAAGGTTCCGCCGTTTTTTTAAATCAACAAGGAGATTCAAAATCTGTCCCTGAACACTCACATCCAAGGCAGAGACAATCTCATCGCAAATCAAAACTTCAGGCCGCATTATCAAGGCGCGGGCGATTGAAATCCGCTGTCTTTGTCCGCCTGAAAATTCTGACGGCCGGCGCTCAAGATCTTTCGGGTCAAGACCGACCTCATCAAGAAGCATAGCGGCTTCCCCCCGGGCTTTTTCACGCCCGGGCCAAAGGGAAGAAGCTTTGTACGCGCTTGTCAGAATACTGTAAATGCTCATCCGCGGATTTAAGGATTTCCCCGGATCCTGAAAAATGTATTTGACTTTTTCGCGGTAAGATTTAAGCTCGGATTTCGAGAAAGAGCCGACATCATTTTGATTATAGAAAATTTTTCCGGAATTCTGCCTGTACATTTGAATAAGAATTCTGGCAACAGTTGTTTTTCCGGAGCCTGACTCGCCCATAAGCCCGTAAGTTTTTCCCTTTTCAAGCGAGAAAGAAACATCATTCACAGCATAGACAAACCTGTCCTGGCGCGCAAAAAATCCAGCGTCGAGAGAGAAAAGTTTTGTGAGATTTTCAGCTTTTATTGCAGTTCCGGCCATTTTTCCTCCGTTTTATTCTTCAAGAAATCTTTGCATTATGACAAAAATGAAAATTGCTTTTTCGCTCTCTATTTCGCAGAATCTTTCATCTTCCAGCAGTTGAGATTTTCAGAACATTCTTTGTCTCCAGCAAGACTAGTTTCGCCGGTCAAGATTTTTTTGCAGCTTTCATTTGCAAAGCGGCATCTTGGAGCAAAAGGACAGCCCGGCTCAGGATTTGCAGGATCGGTAACTCTGCCTGGAATCGACGCCATTTTTTCAATTGTGTAGTGGCTTCCGAATTTCGGTGATGATGAAATCAATGCCTGGCTGTAGGGATTCAAAGGCGAATTCATGATTTTTTCAGAAGAGCCTTTTTCCATGATGATACCGCCGTACATAACGATTATATTGTCACAAAGCTCTGCGACAAGATTTATGTTGTGGCTTATAAAAATAATTGAAAGAGAGCGCTCACGATTCAGCCGGCGCAAAAGAGAGACAATCTGGCTTTGAATTGTAACATCGAGCGCAGTTGTAGGCTCGTCGGCAATTAAAAGCTCGCAGCCCTGCGCAAGCGCAAGCGCAATTCCAATACGCTGAAGCTGGCCGCCTGAAAACTGGTGGGGAAAATTTTTGAGTCTGGATTCAGAATCAGTAAGCCCTACCTCATTAAAAAGAGCGGCGGCTTTTCTATGCGACTCTTCTTTTGTGATTTTTGGCTCTGAATTTCTGAAAGCCTCTAAGAAAACGCTTTCCATATTCTGGAGCGGATCAAAACTTCTTGCAGGCTCCTGGAAAATCATTCCGATTTTTTTGCCGCGGTAGCTCCGGAGATTTTTTTGAGAAAGGGAGGCAAGGTCAACGGAAGATATTCCGTCGTTGTAAAAAATCTCGCCAGAAACAAACGCATTTGAAGGAAGAAGCCCGGGAATAGCAGTGGAAGTTACGGTTTTTCCGGAGCCGGACTCGCCGACAATTCCTAAGATTTCGCCGCGGCGCATTTTAAAAGAAACTCCGCGCACAGAATGAATCTCGACCTGCTCTTTTCCGCGCTGCATAAAAAACGAGACATGAAGATTGCGTACAGAAAGCAGCGGGGGCGTTGCGGGGGTGTCCCCCGCAGAAGGGGGTGTCGCGGCAACGCCGGAAGCGAAGCTGACAGAGTGCCGCGCAGGGGGAAGGCTTTCCCCCTCACAATCATTTTCGTTTTCTGATTTTGAATTTTTGTGCGCAGAGAATGTTTCCTTTATTTTTTTGAGCGAGCTTTTTTTGAAAACCGCGTGGTAAGGATCGTAAAAATCGCGCAGGGCATCGCCGAGAAAATTGAACGCGAGCGTTGCAACCAGAAGCAAAACGACCGGAATCAAGAGCCACGGAAAATTTCGCAGATTGCTGAGAGTTGAGATGTCGCGGTTGATGAGGCTTCCCCAGCTTACGGCAGGGTCGGAAATTCCAAGTCCGAGATAGCTCAAAGTTGTTTCGCTCATTATGAAGGTCGGAATTGAAAGAGTGGTGCTGACGATTAGAAGGCTTGCGATTTGAGGAATTATATGGCGGAAAATTATAACCGCGCTTGGAACTCCCTCGATTTCGGCGTCAATAACAAATTCTTCCCGCTTTATTGAATGAATCATTCCGCGCAAGGTTCTAGCGCTTCCAGGCCAGCCGACAAGCGAGAGAATCACAGTGATGACCATGTAGCTTTGGCCCGAGTCCATGCTCGAATTCAAGAGGGAACGCAAAAAGAGAATCAGATAGAGACCTGGAATCAGCATGAAGAATTCGGA
>CAVDRA010000157.1:0-4531 GCA_963611155.1 bacterium
AGCAAGGTCAGGCTATCCGCCATTTCCAGCATAATAATCTGCAATTGCAGCTGCTTTTGTAGCAGGACTATGTTTCATTTTTTCTCCCTGAAAAAAAGCGTCACCTTTAATCGGGAGCAGTTTCTTAAAATCGTAACGTTTATTGGGAGCATATCAAAGCGGCCGCTTCGCGCAGCTTTCACCCCTTACATAAATATACTATATTCATTTTACTTTGTAAAGCACCCACAACAAGAATTTAAAAAAGCCTTTTCTGCATCTCCATTTCAAAAGAAGGAATTTTTCACTACAATCTCTAAAATGGAAAACGAATTCAATTTTGACAGTCTATCATCTCTAAAAAATAAAAAATCAGAGCCAATTATTGTGTACACCGACGGCGGCTGCCATGGAAATCCCGGACCAGGAGGCTGGGCTTGTGTAATCATAGCGAACGGAGAAGCGCGTCAGCTTTCTGGAGGCGAGAAACTCACAACAAACAACAAGATGGAGCTTACAGCGGCAATCAGCGCGCTTTCTGCAATCTATAACACGGAACGTCTCCGCCCTCTTCCGGTTGAATTAAACATCGACTCGCAATATGTAAAAAATGGAATTACAGGCTGGATTTTCGGCTGGAAGAAAAACGGCTGGAAAACGGCCAATAAAAAACCTGTCCTGAACCGAGATCTTTGGGAAAAACTTGACGCCCTGAACAGTGCGCTCAACGTTGAATGGAGATGGGTCAAAGGCCACGCCGGCGTTGAATACAACGAAGTTTGCGACCAGCTCTGCCAGAAAGAAATAGCAAAGTTTGAATAATTTTCTGCCGAAAATTCATGTATGAAATTGTCTAATTTTTTTTGCATATTAGCAGCAGCCCTAGCCTTTTCAGGCTGTAAAGATAAAAAAAACACCGGCTCAGATTCCGCTAATACAAATTTCAAGGAAGTCGCCGCAAAATCATCTGACCACAAATGGTACTATTTTTCAGAAAATTCTTACACTGAAGTTGATTTGCCCCAGCACTCTCCGATTTTGTCGCTAAAACCGTGGACTGAAAGCCTCCGGATTTGCGACGGAAACGTGGCTCAGTCAGAAAAAGGGCTTCTTCTTGTGAATCATTTTGGCGTTCTTCTTTTTGACAACGGCGGCGAGCCAAAGGTGATTCAAGACTCCGCGCTGTTTTCAAACACTACGGCAGGAAATCTCGTTTTTGAAAACAGCGTTCCGCTCTTTGCACTTGCAAAAAATTCTTTCTTCAATAAAAATGCGGCTTCTTCAGACAGCAAAAGCGAAACAAGCCATGTTGTCAAACTTTCCCTCGAAAATTCGATGTTTTTTCCCGTCATAACTTACGGCGACTTGAAAATTGGCAGCAACGCCGAAGTTTCAGGAACCTATTTTGACGGAAACGAATGGTTTTCTTCTATAAAATCAAGCGAAAACGGAAGAACAGGTTTTAAATATATAAAATGGAAGCCAAACGGAGACCTTTCTGTTCTGCCTCCATCAACGAAAAACGGAAAAATTTCGATTTCTGAAATTTCAAAAGATGAATACAGAAAAAATCTTTCGCCGAAAACATTCTCAAAAGCGCCAGAACGTTTAAAAAAGCTGCTTTCATCAATTCCAGCCGATTTTGATTTTTCCGTCGCCCTGAAAAAAGCCGGCGGAGCTTCCCCTGAATATTTTTATGGCGGAGACCAAAACAAAAACAGCGTCGGGAATGAGAATGAAGCAAACGCGATTTTGACTCCAGACTGGATTTGCGCCGTTTTCGGTGATGGAACAGCGTATTTTTCAGGCTCCTTAAAGGGGAAAACTTTGCTCAACAGCGGAAAAACAATCGCATTCAGGCTTCCGAAATTGCCCTCCGAATATGTTTACGGAAATTTCTGCATAAGCGGAGACTATCTTGCAGTCGCATGGGAAGAAACAGATTTTTACAAGACTGGACGAAGCGGATTTCTTGTAGTGGATATGGCAAAAATTTTTTACTGATTTTTTCAAGAATCAAAAAAAATCAAAATGAAAACGGCGCGTTGAATTTATTTCAAGGCAGAAATCATATATTATTTAAAAGGAAGTTTTAGAGTCAGACTTCCGCACATTAAATTTTATGGTTTTATTTAAAAGACTTTTCGGATTTTTCGCATTTTTCTTTTTCCCCTGTTTTCTAGCTCATGGTTTTGACTTTAAAAAAGATTTCTCCCCGGACTTTTTTCTGACACTCGGACCGGCGGTTCTTGTGAACACACAGTCAACAGCCGAAAGCGCGCCAAGCCCTGTCATGTATGCGGCTGGAGCCGGTTTAGATTTTTTTCCAGAATCGCAGCTTGACTTTCAGTCGAGAATCTCTTTTTTCACAAACTATTATCTTTGGAACGGCGAAAAAGCAAAGCCTGCGGAAATTGAAAACCGCACCGCGACGGCTCTCTCGCTTTTGGTTGACTTGTGCGGCGGACATTCCTGGATTTTTGGAAAAAACAGAATTTCTCTTGACGGCGGACTCGGATTTTTGTTCAGATACGGAATTTTGTCAAATGGAGTTGAAAAAAGCGACAAAAATCAAAAAACCGGAACAACCGCGAAAGACGACATCAAAGACATAAACAGCTATTTTCTCGATTTCATAAATATTATTTATCCTGAAATCGCTTTTTCGTATGCCCGGAATATTTTTGACGGCTGGAAAGCAGGCTTTGAGTCAAGAATTTATTTCCCGCTCGGCTCAATTTCAACAGGGAACGGTCTTGACGCTATGCTTTTCTCGCTTTCATTCAAGCTGACTTTCCCCTGCAAAAATCAAGAATCATAAAAAAAATAAGAAAATAATTTCCAGGCGCTGAAGATATTATTTTTGATTTATATTTTCTTGCGGCTGAGCTTTTCTTTTATATAAGAGCTTTTTTTCTAAGTTTAAATAAAAACACATCTGAATTCCTGTTCTGGATCATCTGCGAACAAGTTCCAGTTCCAGGAACTGTCAAACTTTGCTAGACCGCCAGCTATAGCTGGCGGTTTTCCTTTACACTCACAAAAATCGGACAGCAGTTTTTAGAAAGCTAAATCAAAATTGCCGCCCGCAAGGGCGGTTTTTTATGCTGAATTTAAAAATGGCGTTTTTGCGGCAGTTTTTTTAACTGTTTTTTCTTAACGCGTTTTAATGATACAAAACCGATAAAAAATCACATCTTTTCTTCCAGAACTAAATCGACCGCCTGCGCGCCAGCCGCTTTCAAGAGATCTTCCGGACTCAATGCGATTTGCTCGCCTCTCATTCCTGCGCTTATGTAGATTTTTTTATGCTCCAGGGCAGTTTTGTCTATAAAGGTCGGGAATTTTCGTTTCATTCCCAGCGGCGAACAGCCTCCTCGAACATAGCCAGTAATGGAAAGAAGCTCGTCTGGCTTTACAGGCGAAATTTCTTTTGCGCCCGCGGCCTGCCGGGCTTTTTTAAGATTAATCTCATGCAGCGCGCTTTGGCAGAAAACAAAAATTTGCTTGTCGCTCGAGCGCATCACAATCGTCTTGAAACATGCCGCGGGATCGATTCCAAGTTTTTCCGCCGTTTTTTCAGCGGCTCCGCGGCTAAGCTCATGCTCGCCGTCATCATCATAAGAAAGCGTCTCGTATTTTATTTTGAGTCCGTCAAGGATTCTCATTGCGTTTGTCTTTTTCATACGGACAATTATAGCGATTTTAATTGCGGCTGCAATGCGCAACTTTCAATGCGTTTGTTTTTTTTATCTGCGGCATTATAATGTTTTTAGATTTTTTAGAAAGGAAAGAAAAATGAGCACTTATATTTCCGAAGCATTCAGCAAATTTTCAGACAAGCTCAAGAGATTCAACGAAGCGGAACAAAGCAGCAGAAAAATCTTAAAAAAAAATTCTGATTTTTCTGGAGAAAACCTAAAAGAACGCTCTGCCCGGCTAAAAAACAATGTTGTTGCAACATACAAAATTTATAAATCGCCTTTTGAATCGCTAGGGACAGATTCTGTGCGCGCCGCGGGCATTGACAGCGACGAGGAGCTGCTTTTTAAGGCATACAATCTTTATAAAAGCGCGATGGACTTAAACCTAATAAACCAGGACGAAATCGGTTCAACATACATAAAAGACGTCGAGATTTTCTCTCCGCTTGCCCAAAAAGCGCTCTACACGTCCGGCGGACAGTCCGTGTATCTTTTTGCATGGCTATATTTTGAAAAAAACTGCCAGGAATATTTTCCGTTTTTTGAAGAAAAAGAAGCAGGAACAAAGCTTTGCTTTACAAAACGGGAAAAAATTTTTAAAAACATTCAGGAAAAAGAAATTTTCAAAATTATCGAAAACGAATTTTACAGCTGAAATTCCGCCGGAAAAAATGTTCTCCCATAACATTCAGATTAAAACGGTGTAGAAATGCGTTCAGATTTTCTTCATAATTTTTACACTGTGAATTTTTTCACGATAAACCGCGTTAAAAAGCTCATTTTCTTGAATCTTGTTTTGAAAAACTATACACTCTTGAATGTCGATTCCGTGAATATTTTCACAGAGT
>CAVDRA010000158.1:0-4524 GCA_963611155.1 bacterium
CCCCGAAAGAATCAGATAGCCTTCCTTGTCCAGCCGTCCAAGATCCCCTGTCTTAAAAAAGCCGTCTTCTGTGAATGTTTTTTTTGTTTCTTCCGGAAAAGCGTAATACCCCTTGAACACCATCGGACCTTTTACGCAAACCTCGCCGATTCCGTCTGGGGAAGGATTCAGAATTTTCATCTGCATATACGGGAAAAAATACTGGCCGACGCTTTGAATCTTAAAATGCTCAACCGGGTTCAGCGTCAGAATCGGACTTGTCTCGGTAAGCCCGTACCCTTGAACAAAGTCGATTCCCATCTGGTTGTAGATTTTGAACACGCTTTCGGCAAGAGGCCCGCCACCGCAAATTGCGATTCTGAGAGAATAAATGTTCGCCTGCTCGAGGACTCTTCTGAAAAGTTTTTTTCCGATATTTTTCTTGAGAAGCTTCTTTGAAATATATGAAAGCGTGAGCATAAGACGGACAGCAAAGCTTACAACTGGTCCTTTCGACTTAATCCCTTTCATGATTCCTGACAGAAGCTTGTTGAACAAAAGCGGAACACCGAGAAGCATTGTTATTTTGCCTTCTTTAAGCTCTTTCATAAGGCGCGAGACCGCCATGCTTTTTCCAAAGACAATCTCGGCGCCGACAGACAAGGCTTCTATCATGACCGCCTGCATCGTGTACGCATGATGAATCGGAAGCAGCGCATAGAAGACATCGCTCTCTGAAATTTTCATTCTCGTCTGCGCGATGTAGCAGTCAGAGACAAGATTTTTATGGGTGAGCATCACGCCCTTCGGAGTTCCGGTTGTGCCGCTTGTAAAGAGAATCACCGCAAGATCGTCTTCTTCGGGCATCTCAAGCGCGCCAGCGCCAAGAGACGACAAATGATAGATATACCGCTCGGAAAATTTCGGGCTTAATGAATAAACCCTGCAAGGTTCGCTCTCCTGAGCGCTAATATTTTCCTTTTTCCTAAAATATTCGTATTTTTCCTCGTCAACGAAAAAGAATTTCGGAGAGGCGGCTTTCAGAAGATTCTCGGCTTCTTCCTCGCGGAGTCCCCAGTCAATCGGAACCGCTACAGCGCCGGCGAAAAGAGCGGCTAAAAACACGACTGCCCATTCCGGGGAATTTTTTCCCGTAAGGGCAACCCTGTCGCCTTTTTTTATTCCGTTTCCGTTGAGCCATGCGGCAAGCTGCAATATTTTACGCTCAGCCTGCGCATAGATCATTGTGTTCTTGGAATTTCCAAAGCCTTCAAAATCTGTCAGGCAAGGCCGCGCCGAAAACCTTTTTGCTGAAATAGCAAACATCTCAGGCAAAGTCGGCCACTCGCCCCTAAAGTAAATTCCCCTGTACCTCTTTAAAAAGTCCCACGGCGCTGATTTTTCATCTTTTTCCATTTTTGGATTCTCTCCTGTGCTTTTTTAATTATTTCTTTTGCTCATATTTAATTTCTAAAAAACGGCCGCATAAAACGCTTCCGCGCCTCAAAATAAATTTTCTAACCTGACGGTTTCACTGGGGGCGCTTCCACAAGCTCAAATCAAGATTCGTCAGCGGCAAAAAAAATCAAGTCTTATAGCAAGCATTCTCAGTATACCAGACAAATTAAGATATTTCCGTTGTGAAATTTTAATTTAGAAGTTTTATTTCAAGAT
Organism: bacterium; assembly: GCA_963611155.1. GTDB lineage: Bacteria > Spirochaetota > Spirochaetia > Treponematales > Treponemataceae > Treponema_D. The sequence goes on from CAVDRA010000158.1 coordinate 1,654, forward strand.
TTTTGATTCTAAAATACCGATAATGATTTTATGACAATACTAAAAGACAAACCTGTGATAATTTTCATAATTCTGGCGTTTTTTCTGATGGCGATTCCAAGAGTCTGCGCGCAAAGCTCGCAAAATGTTTCAATGAGCGAAGGAGAGGCGGCAATCACAAGGCAGAAAATGGTTGACTACAGCAAAAAATATGTCGGCTGCCCTTACGTTCTCGGCGCCACAGGGCCGGATTCTTTCGACTGCTCAGGATTCGTTTTTTCAGTCTCGAGAGAGTCGATCGGAGTGCAGCTTCCGCGCACAACAAAGGCAATCTACAACTTCTGCCGTGATGTTGACGACAGCGCGCGCGAAGCGGGAGATCTTGTTTTTTTCAACACCACATCTAGCGGCGAAGTTTCGCACGTGGGAATCTACATTGGAAACAGCCAGTTTATCCACTGCGTAAGCGACGGGCCGAACACAGGCGTTATTGTCTCCTCGCTGAAGGAATCATACTGGAAATCAAAATATCTCTGCGCAAAAAGCTATCTTCCCTCATCAAATTCAGAGCTTCTTGCAGACTCAGATTCAAAATCATCAGATCTAAAGTCTTCGGACCAAGAAAAATCACAAAAGCAGGCTCAAAAAGAGAAAGCAAAAACAGTTTCGTCAAAATCTTTCAGCTCGAAAGCAGCAGGAAACGGTTTTCTTCAAAAGCTTGTCGCCGACGCGAGCGTAAATCTTGACTGGAACTTTTTCACGCCGGACTATTTCAGGCTCACATGGCGCGGGCTAGACGCAATGCTCCACGTCCGCTACGAGGGAAAAAGCTTCCGTCCTGGATTCGGAACTTATATCCGCTACGATGCAGGCACGGAAAATCTCCAGATTCCTTTTGTATTCAGCCTGACGCTAAGCGACTATGTAAGAGCTTTCGCGGGTCCGGTTTTATCAATCGGAAGACCGGAACTTCCAGGAAATTCAGACGAAAAAATCAAGAATTCATTTTTTCCGGGAATTCTCGGAGTCTGCTGGAACACGCCTTCTTTAAAAGCCGGAAAAACTGAGATCTCTTTCGTTCAGGACATCCACTATACGGTTTTCAATAAGACAGACAGCTCCGCGCTTTCCCCTAGAAAAAGCATTCCGTCGGGACTCGTGTTCGCGACAGGAGTGCGCGTAACACTTCCGCTCAAAAATTTGCTATAATCAAAAAGCCTGGCTCCCTATTTTCGGACCGGACAACTCTTTAATATTTTATATTTTCAGGACGGACTTTTTTTAGAGCGCTTTAAGCGGATTTTTCCATGCCGCTGCAAAAAAAACAGCGCCCAGCTGCTCCGGGTTCGCTCGCGCTCATTGTTGCCGCCTACGGCTGTCAACAACTAAAGCCCGCCGCATCTGGCGTAGCCTCTCTAAGCTGCGCCGGAGCAAAGCAAGGTTGCCTCAATGAAAAAGCTCAAGATTGTTTTTACGTTTTTGCTCTCAGCTCTTATGTTCGCCTTCGCCTCGTGCAGTCCTAAAATCTCGCTTGAGGCTGTGGCTCAGGACGCGGACTGTGTATCTGTAAAATTCTCCACTTCATTTCCGGAAGAAACGGCAAAGGCTCTCAGGCAGATGACAGGAGCGGGTGATGAAGTTCCGATTTTTGCGGAAGATGACATCAAAAGCCTTCTTCTGCAAGCCGAAGCTGAAGACATAAAGGTTTCATCTCCGTCTTCAAACGAGCTTTCTTCAAGCGCCGCAATCAAAAATATCGGGCAGAATGTGCTTTCAAAATGCAAGATAATCGAAAAAAACAAAAACTCGCTTTCGCTCTCGCTCGGACCGGAGCAGTTTCAGTCTTTTTACAGCCTTTTAAGCGATGAATTCAAATCCTATTTCGATCTGATGATGATTCCGTGCCTTATCGGCGAGAAAATGCCGGTGACAGAATATGAGGCTCTTCTTTCTTCAATGTACGGCCCGGCTTTCGCAAAGGATATTGTCTCCGGAAATCTTGAAATCTCGCTTTCTTCTCCAGACGGCAGAAAGACTTTAAAGGATTCTGTTTCGCTCGGAGAAATTCTCACTCTCAGCGAAACAAAAACCTGGAATCTAAGCTGGTAAAATCACCGCAGCGGCGGATTTTCGCCGCTGTTGAGCGATTTTGAAATCTCATCTAAAATCACGTCCGCGACCTGATTTTTTGTCATGACAGGGAGTTCTTTCACAGACTCCTTCGTAATCAAAGTGACAATGTTCGTGTCTCCTCCGAATCCTGCGCCTTTCACTTTTAGATTGTTCGCGACAACCATATCAAGATTCTTCTTTACAAGCTTTGACTTTGAATTCTCAACCATATTCTGCGTTTCCATGCTGAACCCGCATAAAAACTGTTTTTTCTTGTTCTCGCCCAGATATTTCAGAATGTCGTCTGTGCGCTCGAGAGCAATAGCGGCGTCTCCGTCAAATTTCTTGATTTTCTCGCCGCTCACGGTTTTCGGCCTGTAATCAGCGACAGCGGCGGCTTTTATCACAGCGTCTGAATCGTCAAATTCTGCCTTTACCGCCTCGAACATCTCTTTCGCGCTCACAACGCCTACTTTTTTTACAAACAGCGGCGTCTCAAGGCTTGTCGGGCCCGAGACAAGCACAACTTCAGCGCCTCTTGCCGCGGCCCGTTCAGCAACCGCATAGCCCATTTTTCCGGAAGAATGGTTAGTGATGAATCTTACAGGATCAATTGCCTCCTGTGTCGGACCGGCAGTAACAAGAATTTTCTTTCCCGCGAGGTCTTTTTTCTGCGCGATTTCAAAAATAATGTGCTTCAGAATTTCATGAGGCTCAGCCATTTTTCCTTTTCCGTTGTCTCCGCACGCAAGATGGCCGACAGAAGGCTCGATTATCCTG
>CAVDRA010000159.1:0-4517 GCA_963611155.1 bacterium
GTTTAAGGTTACTTATGTGGCTGCAAGTCCGCGTTCTGCCGGAAAACTTTACACAGAAGCCGTAAAGAACCGCTGGCTTATCGGGGCTGACATCCCGGAAGACGTAAAAAATCTTACAGTTCAGGATGCAAACGACCCGAAACTCGCTCTCGGAAAATGCCGTTTCGTGTTCTCTGCGCTTGAAATGGGAAAAGACGAAATCAAGGCGCTTGAGGCTGCTTACGCTGCTGAAGGAATCCCTGTCGTTTCCAATGCTTCTGCAAACCGCTGGACTGAAGACGTTCCGATGCTCATTCCTGAAATCAATTATTCTCATCTTGACGTCATTGCCGAACAGAAAAAACATCACGGCTGGGATAAAGGCTTTATTGCCGTTAAGCCGAACTGTTCGCTTCAGACTTACATGATTCCGATTTTTGCCCTGCAGCAGGCGGGCTACCCGATAAAAAGAATGACCGTTACGACTCTGCAGGCTGTTTCCGGTGCCGGCTACCCTGGCGTTTCTTCTTTTGATATGATTGACAACATTGTGCCGTACATTGGCGGTGAAGAAGAAAAAACCGAAAAAGAATGTCTTAAAATCTTAGGCCATGTGAAGGACGGAAAAATTGAAAACGCCGTTCAGCCGGTTGTTTCTGCTACCTGTACGCGCGTTCCTGTAATTGACGGACATACTGCCGTTGTAAACCTTGAATTTGACCTTCCTGAAGACAAAAAACCTTCAATCGAACAGATTTTGAAGGTCTGGGCGGACTTTAAGTCTTTGCCGCAGGAATTAAAACTTCCTTCTGCGCCTGAAAATCCGATCGTTTACCGCGAAGAAGAAAACCGTCCTCAGCCGCGGCGCGACCGCGACACTGAAAAGGGCATGGCGTGCGTAATCGGCCGTTTAAGAAAATGCAGCGTGTTTGACGTAAAATTCGTAGCCTTGAGCCACAACACAAAGCGCGGGGCTGCCCTCGGCGGAATCTTGAACGCTGAACTCTTAAAGGCTAAGGGTTTCTTTGAAGACTAAAAGGCATTTTGAATATTAAAAAAACGGTCACCGGGCTTTTCATCTTGAAAGTTCCGATGACCGTTTTTTTATTGTATAAGCAACGTCTATTCTTTGCGCGCAAATCAGACTTTGAAAAGACTGATTTCAGCTCCAATCTGTTCGATTGATTCCTGAACTTTCTTTGAAATTTCTGTAAGCGCAACTCCTGTTTCGTTGATTTTTCTTGCTCCCACTCTCATTTCATCCATGCTCGAAAGCATTATTTCTGTCGCATTCTGCAAGTTGTGAACTTCGTTAAGAATCTGCTTGTTGCCTTCCGACATTTCCGCTGAAGCTGTGCGGACTTCCATAGAGTTATCGTTCATTGAGTGGAGAGCCTGGCTGATCTGCTCAGAGCCTAAAGTCTGCTCTTCCATTGCAGCGCCGATTTGGCGCACAAGCTCGTCGGTCTCCTTGATTTTTGCCGTTACGCTCTGGAAAGCCTCGCTTGACTGTATGCTTGCATCTACTACGCTCGAAATTGACTCTTCAATATTGCTCAGCTGCTCGCCGATTGTTTTTGACTGCTGGCTTGAAGTTTCTGAAAGAACCCGAATTTCGTCTGCAACAACGCTGAATCCTTTGCCTGCGTCTCCTGCGTGCGCCGCTTCGATTGCCGCATTCATTGCAAGAAGGTTTGTCTGCTCTGCGATTGCGGATATCGCCGCATTTGCTTCGTGGAGTGACTGAGACTGATTTTTAATCTGTTCAATCTTGTCATTCACTTCTACCTGCAGAGAAGAACCCTGGGTTGCGCGGGAAGTAAGCTCCTCAAAAGAAGAAGCCATTTTATTCATAGAAGAATTTACAGAACTGATGTTTCCAATCATCTCTTCTACTGCGCTCGAAGCCTGTGAAATTCCTGCGCTCTGGTTTTCAATCATGCGCTTTAAAGAATCAATATTTGAAGCAATTTCGTTTACGGCTCCGGCTGTTTCAGTTACGCTGTTTGACTGCGAATTAATCTGCTGATGAACAGAATCTATATTTGCAAGAATCTGGGTAATTGAAGCCGATGTGTCCTGAGTGCTTGCCGTTAAATTATCTCCCGCAAGGATGAGGTTGGAATCTGTATTTTTAAGGTTATTTACGATTGTCTGCAGAGTCTGTGAGAATTTATTGAATCCGGCAACAACTTCGCCGATTTCGTCCTGTGTTGTCTGCTTAATTCTCTTTGTAAGATCTGCATTTCCGCTTGCAATTTCGTTAATGCTGTTTTTAACAAGAATAAGCGGCTTTGTAATTGAGCGGACAACAAAATAGCTGATAAGAATGCTCAATAAAACTACAACAACTGTGCTTGCGAGAACAGCATGGCTCAAGTTCCGCTGCTCTTTTAGGTAAGTGTCAAATGGAACTGCTACAAAAACAGACCACTTGCATTCACCGCCAACAGGCCGATAACCGGCTATCATTTCTCTATTTGTTGCAGGATCCGTAAAAAGCTTAACTCCTGTTTCCCCGGAAGCTGAAACCTTTAAAACTTTCGCAAGAGAACTGTTCTGATCAAGAGACGCAATGTTTGTCCCCTGCATTGACTGATCTTGTGAATTTGCGTTTCCAATAGTGTTTCCTGTCTTCATGTCAAGAATCGCCGGATGGAAACCTTCAGCAAGCTCGATTTTTCTTACTGTCTCATTCAGAAAGTTGCCTTTCATTACAGAAACAATCGCGCCGCAAACTTTGTTGCGCTCTCCATAGACCGGAACCGAGTACAGCATTATTGTAGTTCCGTCTTTTGTGTCAACGGCAGGCGTTGTAACAAAGCATCCTCCCCTTAAGGCAACCGCCAGATATTCTTCTTTTGCATAATTGGCGCTCTCTCCGTCAGAACGGATTGTGTTTCCCTGCGCATCATAAAACGCAATCGCGACATACTGCGAAGAATTCTTGTTTGCAATTTCCTGCAGCTGCTCGTTTTTTTGAGCAATAGAAAGACTCATATCAGAAACAAAAGGAAGGGCAGAAAGAGCTTTTAATGCGTAAAATTCTCTGTCATTAGTCGCCTTTACCTGATTCGCCACATTTTCAGAAATTGCAGTAAGTTCTCTTTGTGCTGAATGTGTAAGAAACTTTTCTGTAAATTTAGACATTGTAATACTTACAAGAAGGTTTGATATTACAAGTGTTGATACAACAAGTACAATAATCTTGACTTTGATTCCTGCTTTCACGCTAATTCCTCACTTTCCTTATCGTTGTGTGCAAAACGCATCATTTTACGATAAGCAACTGTTTATATTATATAATCTACTTATTATATAATCCACAATTTTAATTCAGGCAGAGCAAAAAGAAAAATGCGCCGCCAGCCAAACACTTTATATATGGGAGCCTCTAAAAATTGCAGTTTTTAAAGGCAACTCTGAAAACGCGATGTTTTAATTCGTGCTATATCAACGAATTAAAACTCGCAGGTATCTCTAAAAAAGCGTTGGAAATGATTTTTTAGAGATACCCCATATGACTTTTCAAGAATTCCACATAGTCGTTTTCTGCAAGCGGTCTTGAATAATAAAACCCCTGCACCGCATCGCAATTTATCGACTTGAGAAAATTTTTCTGCGCTTCCGTCTCGACTCCTTCAAACACAGTGCATTTTTTAAGTGTTTTTCCAATATCAACGAGAGACTTTATGAATTTTCCTTTTTCATCGTCAATCTCCGAATTTTCATTGTTTGCGCCAAGCAAAAACGAGCGGTCAAATTTCAAAATATCGACAGGGATATTTGAAAGCATATTGAGCGAGCTTTCTCCCGAGCCAAAGTCATCCATGGCAACTTTTAGGCCGTGCTTATGAAGCAGAACAGTAATGTCGCGGAGAGAATTCTTATAAATTGTCGATCGCTCTAAAAGCTCAACTTCCACATATTCAGGCGGAATATTGAATTCCATCATCATTCTTGTAAAATCATCGACAAACCTGTCTGGCTTTGAATGATTGCGCGACATATTCACCGAAACCGGCACGACAGGGAAATTGTTATCAAGACAATATCTGATGAACGCGAAAACCTGTCTATAAACGCTGTAGTCAAGCTTTATGATAAAATCGTTAATCTCAAACAGAGGAATAAATTTTTCAGGAGACAAAAAGCCGAGCTTTGGATTTTGCCAGCGGACAAGCGCTTCCGCCCCGATTACTTTTTCCGTTGAAAGGTCGATTTTAGGCTGATACATCACGAAAAATTCCCTGTTTTCAAGAGCTTTTTCCATATGAGACTCTATGTAATGAACTTCCTCAGATTTTGCCGAAAGACGCGAGTCAAAAATCGCATAAGAATGAAGAGCGTCGTCCTGAATAGACTTCCGCGCGAAAGTAGCCTGGCCAATCAAATCTTGTATTGTAGGCATTTTTGTTTCCGGCTTGGGCATATGGAAAGTGATTCCGAATTTTATGACAAACGGAATCTCGTAGTTTTTTGCGGCCTCCGTAACTTCCGCCACGCAGACTTTGAAAACTTTCATTGCATCTCGTACC
>CAVDRA010000160.1:0-4482 GCA_963611155.1 bacterium
TCATTGTGAACGCCTCATGTCCCGGAGTATCAAGGAATGTGATTTTTCCCTTTGAAGTTGCAACCTGGTAAGCACCGATTTTCTGTGTGATTCCGCCTGCCTCGCCGGCTGCGACATTTGTGTTTCTGATCGCGTCAAGAGTCTTTGTCTTACCGTGGTCAACGTGTCCCATTACTGTGACAATCGGTGAACGCGGCTGCAAGTCATCAGCAGTTCCCTTGTCGCTTTCAATAACAGTTTCATCATAAAGAGAAACCAGATGAACTTCGCAGCCGTACTCTGAAGCCAAAAGCGTAGCAGTATCGCTGTCAACAGACTGGTTGATTGTAACCATCATTCCCATGCCCATGAGTTTCGCGATAATATCATTCGCTTTAAGATTCATCTTCTTTGCAAGGTCAGAAACCGAAATCGTCTCCATAATATCGATCGATTTTGGAACAACGCTTGCAGGTGTCTGCTGCTTCTTCTTATAAAGCTCCTCTTCTGAGAAAAGCTCTTCCTTATCTTTACGTTTGCTGTAATCCTGCTTTTTGCCTTTAAACTGCTTTTTTGCAGGCGCCGCCGGAATTGCAGCTCCGCCGAAACCGCCGCCGAATCCAGGTCTTCCGCCGCCGAATCCAGGCCGTACGCCACCCTGGCCATTTCTGTTGAATCCGCCCTGGCCGTTGTTGCGGTTGAATCCGCCCTGGCCATTTCCGCCGCGCTCACGGTTTTGATAGCCTTCACGAGCCTGAGCTCCTGTAAAGCCGCCAGAACGCTGGCCGTTATTGTATGAACCGTTATTATAAGATCCGCGGTTTGAATATCCGCCGTTTCTAAATCCGCCGCGTCCGCCAGAAAGATTTCCTGCCTTTACGTTCGGACGCGCTGAATTAAGCTCGAACGGTCTGTTCGCCGGACGAGGCCTTTGCTCCATATTCCGCGAATTTTGATTCTGTGAATTATTGGCAGAATTCTGATTCGCAGAATCAAAATTTCTAGGAGATGTGCTAACCCCCGCCATGTTTTCCCTAGGCTCTCTTGAAAATGAAGGCGAAGATGAAAGCTGGCTTGAAGGCGCAGACGAGTCTGAAATATTTTTATCATTCTCTTTTGGCTGATCCTTGCGTTCCGGCTTGATTTCTGCCGCAACGGAAGCATTTTGCGCCGGCCGTTTTACAACGGGATGCAGCTTTGATTCAGCTCCGCCCGCCTTTGAATTCTCTTGAGCAACATTCTTTTTCTTAACCACCACGATACGTTTTTTCACGCCGCCGGCGCCCTGAACCTCATTTTTCTTTGGCTCAGCGCTTTCGATTTTCTGCTCCGGCTTCTTTTTTCTTAAAACGAATTCTGTCTTTTTCTCAGCTTCTTCCGCCATACTTTCCTATTATTCCTCGTCCTCTTCAAATTCAAACTCAACACCACAATTCGGACATTTTGTCATATCAAGTGTGATTTTTGCACCGCATTCAGGACAGAAATATTCTTCCTCGGCATTTCCTTCTGCAGCATCTTCAGATTCTGAGCCAGCAGGTGCTTCTTCCTCAACGAATTCAAATGTATTGCTGATAATATCGTTTACAGCCTTCAAATTCTCATCTGTAACATTATCGATATTCTTCAGCTCGCCTTTTTCATACGCCGCCGCAAATTTTTCAATATTGTCAAAACCTGCCTCTTTAAGAGCGGCCGCAACATCAGCGTTGACTCCAGGAAGCTGGGCAACAGTTGTGATGTCATCATAATTGACGTCTTTCTTTTCTGTATTATCAAACAATGCATTAGCAGCGCGTGAAGCAAGCTCTGAAAAATCAATATCCGCAGCCTGCTCTTCAGTCTTGACATCAATGCTCCAGTCGCAAAGACGGTTTGCAAGGCGGACGTTCTGTCCAGATTTTCCGATCGCGAGAGAAAGCTGTGATTCCTCCACAACCGCCAAAGCCTGTTTTTTCTCCTCGTCAATGATGTAAACATTCAAGACTTCAGCCGGAGAAAGCGCATTTTTAATAAACACTCTAGGATCGCTGTCCCATCTCAAGACATCGATTTTTTCGCCCTCAAGCTCGTGGATTACATTCTGAATACGAATTCCCTTCAGTCCGACGCAAGCTCCGACAGGATCAACATCATCACGGTTTGAGACAACAGCAAGCTTTGTTCTGTATCCGGCATCGCGGACAACTTTCTTAATCTCGACAGTCTTGTCCTGAAGCTCCGGAACCTCAAGCTCAAGAAGCGACTGCACAAAACGAGGCTCGGCACGGCTAAGCACAAGCTGAATTCCAGACGAAATTTTCTTGATATCGGAAATAAAAGCCTTTATTCTGTCATTTTTCTCGTAGTGCTCACGCGGAGACTGATTTTTTACAGGAAGACAGCCTTCGACCTTTCCCAAATCCACATAAATATTTCCTTTGTATTCACGCTGGAAATATCCGATTATGATTTCACCGACCTTATCCTTATACTCATTGTAAAGGTTATCCTTGAAAGACTCGTTCAGTCCTTTATGAGTCTCCTGCTTTCCGATAGAAACAGCCGAGCGGCCAAAATCATGAGGATCAACAACGATGTCAATCTCGTCGCCGATTTCAACCTCGTCAGTCAATTTTTTCGCATCCTCAAATTCAATTTCTGAAACAGGATCATAAACTCCGTCAACAACAGTCTTTCTAGAATAAACACGCACATCGGCAATATCTTCGCTTCCAGAAACCTCATCGCCAGACGCAGAAACAAATTTTACAATGCAGTTATCCGCGTTTCCGAAAGTTTTTTTGTAAGCAGCCTTCAAAGTGCTGTCAATAGTCTGTTTAACTGATTCCAAAGAAACACCTTTTTCATGAACCAGTTCCTGGATCGCCTCCGCCATTTCTGACATTTGGAGCCTCCTAAATTTTAAAGATGTACAAATTTTGCTTTCGCAATATCATCAAAGAGAACAGTCATTTTTTCTGAAGAGCCGTCCTCCTGAGCAGTTTCCAACACAAGAGATTTTTCGCCGGCAGAAATAAGTTTTCCGCCAATCCAATCGGTCATGTTTTTATCATAAACACGGATTTCCCGGCCGATAAAAAAAGCGAATTCCGCCGCATTCCTGATATTCCGTTCCATTCCAGGCGACGACAGCTCCATGTAAGTGTTGTCTGTTCCAAGAATTTCCTCGAGAGCTTCAAGAAGCACCTTGTGGACTTTTGAACAGTCATTCACACCGATATTTTTTGCGGGATCAGCGCTTGTGATTGTCGCCTCGATTTTCGTCACTCCGTTCTGAGGAGAAATTTTCAGCTCAACAAGATGAAATCCAAGAGCACTGACAATTTTCTCGCATTCAGCGTAATGAGGATAAGAATCCAAAGATATAAAATCCATTTTCACCCTAAAATAAAAATGGACCTGCTTTTGCAGATCCATTTAAATAATAAATATTCTAAATGTACGGAAATATTAGCAAATAAAACAACAAGCGTCAACAATACGCAACAGAAAAATCTGAAAAAAATTCCCGTTTTTACCGTGCGCAGCAAGTTTTCATGAATTTCCGATGATTTTTATTATCCCCTTGACGAGCGTTTTTTTACAACGTAGCCGGAATATCCTTTTGAGGCAAGAGATTTCTCAACAGAAGAAAGATTTTCAGAAGTGACTTTTATAATAGCGACACGAATTACGGAACCGCCTTTCTGTGACTGAAAAACCACATTCTTGAATCCGTCTTTCAAAAGCTTTTGAGCAAGATTGTTTGCGTTCGTCTTCGAGGAAAAAGCTCCGACTTGAATGTCCCAAAGAGAATTCTCTCCTGTCAAAGCCGCTGCAGAAATCGACGGCAAAGCATTTCCCATATTTTTTCCGCTGTCCATTTTGGATTCAGATTTCACGCTTTCTTTTTTTTTCGTCCCGGAAGTCTGTCTTTTAGACTTTATCGAATTTGAAAAATTCGGATTGTATGTGATTCCAGCGATTTTACAGGCTTTTTTCGCTGTCTGAAGGCTTTCATTTGTGGAAAGCCCTAAAAAAATAATCTCAAGATTGACTTTTGCGGTTCCGGAACTTATCATCCCGAGGTTCATGGCGGCAGCCCTGGACAAGTCGATTTCCCTCGTTCTCACAAATGGGCCGCGGTCGTTTACCCGCACTCTAACAGATTTTCCGTTTTTGACATTCGTCACTTTTACAATTGTGCCGAACGGAAGCATTTTGTGAGCGCAAGTAAGGGCATTCATATTGAAAATTTCGCCATTGGAAGTCTTTTTTCCATGGAAATCGTCAGCATAATAGGAAGCGGTAACGTTAGTCTTGTAATAGTCGCAAAAAACCGGAAAAAAACAAAGAAAAACTGCGCACGTAATAAAAAATCTCTTCATAAAGTAATTATCGGAATTTTAGAGGCAAAACAAAGAAAACACATATGAAAACGCTAAAAAATAGGAAAATTTTGGGAACAAATTGTAATAAAATAAAATGCAGTGATTTTTTGGGAAAAAGCGGATATGGCAA
>CAVDRA010000161.1:0-4478 GCA_963611155.1 bacterium
ACCATAAAATCCCATTTTTTCTATCGATTGCTTTAGAGTTCTGTCAACGTGTTTTACACTGCGCTGACAGCCCTGTTGTTAGTGCGGTGGAAATACCATTGTTAGTGCGGTGGAAACACCCTTGCCAATGCGCTAGCAATACCCTTGTCAGTGCATTAGAAATACCATTGCCAGTGCGGAAATTGCCTCGGGCATAGATGATGAAACACAGCTAACACAAAAAAATTCAGCAAGGAAACAAAAATGTACGGTTAAAACTGCGAATTCACCATGACAATTTCCCTAAAATACGCTATATATAGTGTATGAATATTTGATTTTATTTTTACTGTGCAATTTTATTTATCAGTAAAATTTGCTTGACTTTCATTTTTTGCCATAGTATATTTGCTTTTAGGAGCAGGAGGTTATCAAAAGTTTTTTTTGTTTCTATGCGAGTGCAATAACTTTGCACAATGCAAGCAGATATAAGGGGCAGGTCATGGGCGAGGTAAATTTTGGAAAAAGAGTTCAAAATTTGAGGACAGCCGAAGGGTTAAGCATGGAGCAGCTTGCAGGCAAGCTCGGAATTTCAAAAAGCCGGGTGAATATGTGGGAGAACGGCGGAGTTATCCCCCGCAGGGATATGCTTGTGAAAGTTGCGGAATTTTTTGGGGTTTCCACGGATTTTCTTTTAGGCTCAGGTCAGGAAGGAAAAGAGCCTGACGAAAGCAAGGAAGTCCAGATAATTCAGAGAGGATTAAAAGACATGAACGATGAACAGCATAAAAAGGCGCTGAAAATTCTCGCGGCTGCTTTTGATGATATTTTTGATGACGATGAGGAATAGTTAATGAGGCAGAGTCCTGATTTCAAAAAGGCTTATATTCTTGCAAATGATATGCTCGTGGCTTCCCGATGCATTAAAAAGTTTCCGTTCGATGCGGCGGAATTCGTAAACGAGCAGACAGACTTAAAATTTTATTCCTTTAAAAAGGCTTTTGAGAAAATTGGCTTGATATGCCAGGATTTAGGAAGCGGCTCTGCTATTTTATCAAAACTGCACGGAAAGAATGTTGTCTTTTACAATCAGGACGAGTGCAACATGAGGGATTCTTTTAACAGGCTTCATGAAACCGGGCATTTTTTGCTTGAACACAAGACAAACTTAACGGCAGACAATCCGCTTTATGGAATTCAGGAAGTTGAAACGAATTTCTTCACAGCTCAAATGCTGATGCCGTTGCAGGTGCTAAAGGAAATTCAGCGGAGAGGATATAAAGTTGACTTCAGCTTTTTAATGAGGAATTTTGGAGTTTCGTGCACTGCCGCAAAAAGCAGGATTGAAACATTGAGCAAGAGAATTTTTCTGACAGCAGATGAAAAGCTCTTTGACGATATAATCTTGGAAAAGTTCAAGGCGTTCATAAACAAAATTGCGTCCGAGAAATACGAGAACTCGTACTATTGCCGTGATGACGAAATGCAGGAGGAACGGAACAGGTGGCTTGCCGAAGGCTATTAGCCCCGCAGCAGCCTTAAACACTGGAATAAAAAAAAGTCTGAAAACAGTTGCATGTTATGTAACAGGCAAAGCTCCCAGACTTGACGGCATCAATAACGATACCAAATGTGGCAGTTTGATAATATCATTATTGACCAGCCGTATTCAATAGCGAGACTTTGCCATAATCTTTTTATTATGGAGGCAATGCCCCATGGCAAGCACTTCTAATCTCATGGATTCAATCTCGAATCCGAACGGCCGTGTGTCTGTAAAATTGCAGCGCAACTATTTCTCAAAAGACTTTTCCGACAAGTATGTTGGAAGAGCCGTCCGAAACACCCACACTGTTGGAAACGTCCTGCAGCTTGTGGCAAACAAAGTTCCGCAGCTGGATATAGGAACAGTCTATTCGGTATGCGACGCTTTGGAAAAAGTTGTAGCAGAATCTTTAGGAAACGGAAATTCCGTAAACTGTCTGAATCTCGGCGTTTTTTATATCGCCTGCAAAGGCTCTACAGACGGAACATCTTCTATTCCTAACATTACTGTAAAGTTCATTCCGTCAGAACTCACAAAATCGGCAATCACAAATATTACGGTTGAGCATGAGGCATATTCCGAGCCAAGCGCGGTTATCAGCAAAATCACTGACATTGACACCGGCAGCTCCGACGGAACTCTTTCTCTAAACGGCTCAGTGCAGATTTCAGGAAAGAAGCTTCTGATAGGCGGCGAAGACAGCGGAATCTGGTTCGCGCCTGCAATCGGCGAGCAGGCTTTAATTGACGAAAGCGGCTCCGACTGGATTTTGGTAACAGCAAAGCTTTCTGTGAACAAGCCCGGAACTTTGCTTTTTCCTTTGCCGAAATCTCTTGAAAAAGGAACGTACCGCATTGTCTTAAAGACAAAATCGCCTTCCAATCTGAGAAAAGAGCGAAAGGAAATAGTTACAACTGTTTCCGGCCCGCTTTTAATTCAGTAACGCGCGCAGAGCGGACACGAGCTGCCTAATAAGTTTCTAGACAGTGCCATTCTTATTTACTATGGCACTGCTTTTTAGGCAGTTTTCTAAAAAAAAATCTGAACAGGATATATGATTTATGGGTTCAAGAGGACAAGCATTAAAATCCGGCGGCTTTACAGAATACCGCTATCATACAATCGCAAGATACAATAACGTGCGGTTCATTGTACAGAATAACGCAAATGAAAATTTTAAGCTTACAGAGATGAGCAATTCTCCGTAGGCTGTGTATGTTGGCATAAACAGCAACGGAATTGTAAAAACTATCACTTTTTACAATGGAATCCGGAAAAAGTTCAAGGAAATAGACATTGACAAGGCACATCATGGACTTTCTCCTCATGTGCATGAATGTAATCCAAAGACAAGCCTGCGTTTTCATGGTCTTGAAGCGCGGGCATTAACAAAGAAAGAGGAAAACAAAGTAAAAAAGATTCTGGATTTCTATAAAAAGCACAATCTTAAAGAATACGCTCTTAATGGAGATAAGATGAATTGAAAACGCCTGAAAATTTTGATGTGAATCTTGGAACGCTGGATGAGTTTTACGAGTCCTGCGTAGACGAGACAGACTTTGGACACAATGGTATTTGGTACGAAGTTGCCTGGGGTGAAGAAGGCGGCTGGGACATATATTTTATGGACAAAGAATTTTATATTAACAACCGTAAATGGTATGAGACTGCGAAAAAAGAGCATTTTGAAACTCTCTGCGATTTAGCCTTTAATTTCAAGCTAAAAAATGACGGGCGCACAATTGCACAATACATATGCGACTACAATAAAATTCCGCGGTATGTTGTTCCCATTCCAGCATTTTCAAACGACCCGGAGAGAAGAAATTGGTAAAGAAAGGAGGTGTTTTATGAATAAGCGCAAAGTTACAGGAAATGATGTTCTTGACTTTGATAAGTATTATAACGGCAAAGAAGAATCCCCTGTTTTCAAAAAGGAATATATAAACGTAAAAGATAAGCTTTTTGTTCCAGTCGATGACTTAGGATTGATGAGTCTTTCCAAGAACACAAGCGAAGAGGTTATTCTTCATCAGTTTGTAAAGGACACAAGGCAAAACAAGTTTGTAACAAGAGAAAAACCGCCGATAAATCTGTTTCAAAAAGTCTATGCGGTTGCAAGCTCTGATTTGAGCGTCGATTCTTCAAATTCTTACGAAGTTTTTAATTTAAGCAATATTCTAAAGTCAAGAATCAATGCCTACAGGCTGCAAAATGAATTCGGCTTGCTTGTGATTCTTACTTTGATTTGGGGAAATGAGCAGACTTTTTAATATGCTTTTGGAAACATTGAAAAAGGAAGCATTGTCGCAGTTTCATCACAGGCGATAGAAAACACAGAAGTATTTAAGAAAGGTTTCTGCCAGGCCATAAAAATGATTGAGCCGGAAAACATCTGCTGGTACGGAAAAATTTTTGACTGGGCTGGAGAATATTATGACACTGCAAAGATAGTAAAAATGCAGACAAGAAGCCAGCTAATCAAGAGAAAAGCTGCTTTTGAAAAGGAAAAATATCAACGAGAATTGTTTTCAGATTAACGATATTTTTTATAAAGATACCGAAATCGAGCAGTCTTCTGCTCGATTTAAATTCAGCATGACGCATTTCCTAAAAGCGTCAGCTTTTGAACCTTTTCAGGAAGTTTTGCAGCCGCTCGGTTTTCGGATTCGCGATTATCTCTTTTGGGCTTCCCTGCTCGGCAATCATGCCGTCCGCCATAAAAATCAGCTTGTCGCTCAGATCCCGGGCGAAAGCCATTTCGTGGGTCACAACAATCATTGTCATTTTCTCTTCCGCAAGTTTTCTGATAACACCTAAAATCTCGCCGGTAAGCTCCGGGTCAAGCGCGCTGGTCGGCTCGTCAAAATAAATCACTTTCGGCCTTAGCGCAAGAGAGCGCGCAATCGAAACACGCTGCTGCTGACCGCCAGAAAGCTCGCAAGGATAAGAT
>CAVDRA010000162.1:0-4461 GCA_963611155.1 bacterium
GATTATTATCAGGCGATTGTAAAGAAAGGCGCCTCTTCATATGTGGATAACCCGTCAGTAGGAAGAACGACAGGAAAGACCGTTATTCATGCCTGCAAGGCTGCCAAAGCCGGCGGAAAGACAGTCGGCCTTTTCTACGGAATTTTAAACAAGGATCCGATCAGCGAGCTGCTTGACGATGTGGACATGGGAGAGCTTGGCTACGCTGTGATTGTCGCGAATGACGGCACTATTGTCGGATCAAGCATAGACGATGAGGTTGTCGAGAAGGAATTCTCTCTGCTTAAGTCAAAGTATCCTGAAAGGTTCAGTGAGCTTGAGAAGTGCTGGATTAATCCCGGCGACAACAACTGCGAGTTTGAGGGGACTGACGGAAGAGTAAAGCGCGTGTTCGGCAGGGCGGTCGGCTTTACTAAATGGGAGATAATGTATGTTCTTGACGAGGCCGGTCTTTATGAGGAAAGCTCGCTTGTGACAAAGTTCCTTGGTGTTGGCTCTTTTGTGATTACTCTGCTTATAATCCTGATTGTGTTCTCGATTCTCTTCGTTTCGCTCAAACCTCTGACAATTGTGGAGAGCACGATAAGGGGAATTGCGACCGGAGACGCGGATCTTACCAAGAGAATTAATATCCACTCGAACAACGAGATTGGAAGGGTCGTGCTGGGATTCAACCTGTTCACCGAGAAACTGCAGAGCATTGTCGCCACTATGAAGAAGTCGAAGGACGAGCTTGTTCTTGCGGGAAATCTTCTTAAAGATTCCACGGAGGACACCGCAAGCTCAATCTCGCAGATTATCTCGAAAATAAGCGCGATGGACGGGCAGGTTGAGGCGCAGTCTAATTCTGTCCATGAGACGGCTGGGGCTGTGAACGAGATCGCAAGCAACATAGAGTCCCTCAACAGGATGATTGAAAGCCAGGCAAGCTCGGTTACAGAGGCGAGCGCGGCTGTTGAGGAGATGATCGGAAACATTAATTCCGTGAACAATTCTGTCCAGAAGATGGGAGACGAGTTCAAGCGGCTTGAAGAGAAGACTCTCGCCGGAGTTCAGAAGCAGAATGACGTGAACTCTATGATAGAAGGCATTATGAAGGAAAGCGAGACTCTGCAGGAGGCGAATGTCGTTATCAAGGGCATTGCCGAGCAGACGAACCTTCTTGCAATGAACGCCGCTATTGAGGCGGCTCATGCGGGAGACGCGGGAAAAGGATTCAGCGTTGTCGCGGATGAAATCAGAAAGCTTTCCGAGGATTCAAGCAGCCAGAGCCAGACTATCGGCAAGCAGCTTGAGAAGATCACAGGCTCAATCCAGACAATTGTCGAGGCAAGCAAGAACGCGACTGCGGCGTTTGAGCAGGTGAGCAGCGGCATTAAGAATACAAACGCTCTTGTGTCCATGATTTCGAATGCCATGACGGAGCAGAACGAAGGCTCTAAGCAGATTATCGATGCGCTGAACAATATGAACGAGACTTCGAGCGAGGTCAAGGCTTCCTCATATGAGATGGCGGAAGGAAACAAGGCTATTCTTGAGGAGGTCAAAACCTTGCAGGAAAGCGCGTTCAGCATAAAGGACGGAATGAAGGAGATGAATGACGGGGCAAGAAAAATCAGCGAGACAGGCTCCGCTCTTTCTGACATTGCAAGGAACATGGATTCTTCTATAAAGAATATTGGAAGCCAGGTTGACAAATTCAAGGTCTAAAACTGAGAATATTGTTCTTTTCATAGATTTGATCAAGGGGGGCGCTTTTGCAAGGAAGGCGTTCCCCCTTTATGTTTTTAAATAGGCTTTTTTATCCGCGTTTTTTGCTTTTGGCGCATTCTGCAAATGGAAAAAAATCTGCGAAAGTGCTACAATCTTAGGAAAAAGTTGAGCTATGATCCGGCAGCTTGGTAACCGTGTTGTTTCTTATTTTTCCTCGCTTCCTTACATTTTCGGCTACATAGGCCGCATTTTCTACGCCTCGCTTTCGTTTATAAGGCGGCAGAGGGCTGCGAAGAAGATTCTTATAATGCAGCTTCTTTTCACGTTTATAGAGGCGCTTCCGATTGTGGCTGTGCTTTCGGCCGCAGTTGGCTCGGCGCTGTATATTTTCGGTTATTCTTTTCTGCTTTCAATCGGGCAGGGAAACCTTATTTATGACCTGCTCACGCTTGTAATAGTGAGGGAGCTCGGGCCTCTCCTTGTCGCTTTTATTGTTACAGCGCGCTCTGCCACCGCCATTGCCACGGAGCTTGGCGGAATGGTCACGTCGCATCAGATTGAGAATCTTGTCTCGATCGGTGTTGATCCTATTGACTATCTTGCGGTTCCCCGCTTTCTCGGCGTCACTCTTTCGGTCTTTTTGCTGACTCTTTATTTTTCTTTCTGCGGCCTTTTAGGTCCTTATCTTATCTCTCAGTTTGTAAGCTCTGTGGCGTCTTACGGCTATCTTCCGAATCTTATGAGGAGCGTCTCTGTTTTTACTGTCGCCACGTCTGTCATAAAGAGCATTGTGTTCGGAATGGTCATCTCGATTACGGCGACTTATTACGGCTTCAATGTCGAGAGGGCTTCAACGGAGGTGCCTGTGGCGGGAATACAGGCGGTTTCAAAGTCTTTCGTGGGGATTATCCTTGCGGATGCGGTGATTATTGTTTTAGGCGCGCTCCGCTGAGTGGAGCGTTTTTCTTCCGTTTGCGGCATAGAAAAGACTGTCTTGCAGGAGTCCTTTTATATGGAAAACAAAATGCTTTTTGACGTGCGGAATGTTGAATTCCGCTCGCGCTCGGCGAAGATTATAAAGGGTGTCTCGTTTTCGATTTCTAAGGGCGATGTCCTTTGCTTTTCAGGCCGCTCGGGAAGCGGAAAATCGACTCTCCTGAAGCTTGCCGCGGGCATTTATGTTCCGACAGGGGGCAAAGTGCTTTACTCCGGCGTTGACATACAGGCTATGTCTAACGCGCAGAATCTTGATTTTAGGAGAAAGTGCCCGTTTGTTTTTCAGGATGCGGCTCTTCTTGCAAACCAGGACATCCAGCAGAATCTGAGCCTTCCACTGACGACGCATTTTCCTAAGATGGACGGAAAGGAGAGGCTTGAGCGAATAAAAGATGCGTGCTCCCTTGTGGGCTTTGAGCGCTCCCTTTATCTTAGGCCCGTTGACCTTTCGCTCGGCGAGCAGAAAAAAGTGGCGTTCGCGCGCGCCCTGCTCACTCGTCCTGAAACGCTTTTTCTTGACGAGTGCACGGAGTCTCTTGACAGAAAAGGCTCCGGAATGATTGTAAACATATTGAAGGAATTCATAGAGAACGGCGGCACTGTTGTTTATGTGAGCCACAGCTCTTCTTTTATCTCGGAGATTGGCGGAAGAGTCCTTGCTGTTGATGAAGGCTCTCTTAGCGGCTAGAATACAGAAAAATGAGATTTAAGATTCGTTATGCTGATCAGATTGTCGGGATTTTTTCTCTTGCGGCGATTGCCGGCCTGATTATTTTCGTTTTCGCAATTGGAGCCGCCCAGAACTGGTTTGTGAGGAAGAATAATTACTACACGATTTTCGACTCCGGCTCCGGCTTTTCCGCCGGAATGGATCTTACATACAAGGGGTTTTCGATCGGAAAGGTAAAGTCGATCACTCTTAAAGACAATATGGTGAGGGTGGATTACTATGTTCTTGACGACTACACTTCATATGTTCATGAGAATTCCCTTGTTGAGCTTGTCACAAGCCCGATAGGGCTGGGCTCGTCTTTCGTGCTTCATCCCGGAATCAGCAAGAATCTGCTTGAGTCTGACTCGGAGATTTACCGGCTCGACTCAGGATACGGGCGGGAGTTTGTCGAGAAGAAGCTTGTTCATGTGGAGTCGCAGTCTGACTCGATCGGCGTTCTTATGAACAAGGTGTCGTCGATCATGGACAATGTGAACCGCCTTCTTCTTGTTCTGAACGACTCTCTGCGCGGAAAGGGCGACACTCCGCTTAAGGAAATCATCGGGAATGTGAACGCTGTTACAGGAAATCTTATTGATTTGAGCGGAAATGTCTCTGCGGTCACGAAAAATCTTTCGGAGCTTTCTTCTTCTGGAAAGGGGCTTGTTCCGGGACTTCTGGGAGATGAGCTTTCAGAGAACATCAGTGCGCTTATCGGGAATCTCTCGGTTGTGACAGGCGACCTGCAGGGAATATCACAGAGCGTGAGCGGCCTTGTGGGAGAAATTTCTCCTGAGGTTTCAGACGCTTTGCAGAAGCTCAACTCAGCTCTTGCTCAGGCGAACGATGTTCTGATCGGAGTGAAGAACAATCCTCTTATCCGCGGCGGCGTTCCTGACAGAAGCAAGGGAAGCTCGTCGGCGGCCCAGATCCGCGATGTGGATTTCTAGGATTTTAGATGGCGTTTTAGGCGCGCAAAGACGGAAAAAAGCATAGAAAAGCGGACGGCTTTCCAGCGGATAGATTTAATGGAAGATGAT